>JAJEAQ010000440.1 GCA_022822685.1 Trichodesmium sp. jk18x7bins.61 | reverse complement strand
AGATATTCTATGTTGCCATCCGGCAAATATCGAGCTAAATCTCCTGTTTTATATAATTTGGAGTTTTTATTGTCAAAGGGATTAGGAATGAATTTTTCTGCTGTTAATTTCGGTCGATTCAGGTATCCACGAGCTAAACCTACTCCTCCTATATGCAGTTCTCCTGGTACTCCAATCGGTACGGGTTGCTGATTTTTATCTAATATATATATGTGCTGATTGGCGAGGGGACGACCCAAGGGCACTGTTTGGGAGCAACTGCTAAATGGTGAACTGCCCAATTTAAAAGTCGTCACGCCTACTGTGGTTTCGCTAGGTCCGTAATGATTGATAATTTGACAATCTGGTGCAGATTTTTGAATTTGTTCTATTAATTCCCATGAGAGTGCTTCCCCTCCTAAAATTAGTTGTTGACGAGGCAGGATTTTTTCTGGGCAGGATGAAGATAATAGGGATCCCAAATGTGAAGGTACTATTTTCAGGTAATCGATCGGGTAGGAGTTGCAATAATCTGCAAGAGCTTCTCCATCAAAAACAAGTTCTTCTGAGATTATATGTAGGCACCCACCGAAACATAAGCTGGGAAAGATAACGGTATTTCCTAAATCGGCGGCGAATGTGGAGATGATTGCGTATGTCGCAATAATATCTTGTTGGGTGTTCTCTAGTTTGTCATAAATGCTATGGAGATAGTTTATGAGTTGCTGATGTTCGACTGCGACTCCTTTTTGTTTCCCGGTCGAACCTGAAGTGTAAATTAAATAGATAAGATTACTTGGAGTTACTTCGCTGGTAGGATTTTCTGTGCTTTCTTGAGAGATTTTATCCCAGTCGCTATCGAGACAGATTGTTTCTCTCCCACTTTTGGGTAAACTTTGAACTAAGTACTTTTTAGTTAAGATGACTGGTGCATTGGTGTCTTGTAATTTGAAGTTGAGATTTTCTGGAGGTAGTTTGGGATCGAGAGGTATATAAGCACCTCCCGCCTTTAGTACACCTAGCAATCCTACCACTATCTCAATAGAGCGTTCTAGACAAATACCTACCAGCGTTTCTGGTTTCACTCCTAAATTTTGCAGATAGTGAGCAAGTTGATTCCCTTTGGCGTTCAACTGCTGATAGGTTAACTGCTGTTGTTCAAACACTACTGCTATTGCATCAGGATTTTTCTGTACCTGTTCTTCAAATAACTGATGAATACATTGCTCTTGGGGATAAGTTTTTTGAGTATTGTTAAATTCGAGTAGGAGTTGTTGCAGGTGGTGACTAGCGTTAATTTTTAACTTACTAATCTCTGCTACAGGATTTTCCACTACACTTGCTAATAAGATTTGAAATTGTTCGGTTAATCTCTGGATATCGTCAGCATTATAGGCATTAGCATCATAGTGAAATTCAGCACTTAAGTTGCGATTTTGAGTAATGACAAGTTTGATTTTATATTTATCGGTACAGGTGTAAACTCTGTCGATTTTAAAATCAACATGTTGAGAAATATCATTCAGTTCTATAAAATCAAAAGCCAGAGGAATAAAAGACAGCCGAGAGTAATTTTCTGTGGGAGGAATAAATTGTTCCCAGGTAAAATAATCCTGCCATTTCAAAACATCAGATATTGATGCTTTTACCTGCTCTAATAATTCGTTAAACTTCAAGTCTTCCTGAACCTGAAAAGAGAAAGGTAAATATTTAGCAAATAATCCTAATGCTGGTTCTAAATCTTCATATTGGCGACCGTCGCCTACCAGGCCAACTACAAGATTTAACTTTCCTGTTAGTCGCCAGATTAATGTCAGCCAACAAGTTAAGAAAAAGTCCGATATTGAGTTCTCAAGTTGTTTAGCTATGTTTTTTATTTTGGCAGTTAAATCTGAATTTATAATAATTTCATGAACTTTTGGTTGAAATTCTTCCGACTGTTTTTCAAAAGGAAGTTGGAAATTAAAACGATTAGAAATCTCTTGTTTTTGCCAAAATTCTTTCCCTAGTTTAGCTTCTTCTGCTGCAATTAATTGATTTTGCCACTCAGCAATATCAGCATATTGTAATTCAGCTTCTGGTAAGTCATTCCCCTCTAAACAAGCGACATATTCTTGTTCCAGTTCCCAGACTAAAATTTGCAGACTTTTTGAGTCAGCAATTAAGGCTGGTAAAGTAATTAGTAAGGTTTGCTGTTCGGGGGATATTTTTACTAGAGATGCGTGAAATAAAGAGTCTTTTTTTAGGTCAAAATCTCTCTGAATAGAGCTTGACCATACTTTTTCCAACTCAGCCATTTTTTGAGTTGATTCAACTTGAGTTAAATCCCATTCCCTATCCCAGAAAATATTACCATCTCCGATAACTTGTACCCCGACTATCATTCCTGGCAATGAATCGAAACTCGTGCGGAAAATTTCATGGCGTTCAACAATTTTTTGTAAGGCAGATTTGAATATTGATAAGTTCACTGTTCCAGAAATTGAAACAGCACATTGAGCTAAATATTCTCCGGTTTTTTCAGTTTTTTGCAACAACCATAGATGCTGTTGTTGCGGAGATAGTCCATATCCTTCAGTAATCTTTTCCTCTGTTTCTATAGCAAAAATTTGCATTTTTCTGACTCCAATTATATTAATCTTTTTTCTGGTTATAATTTCTCAGTCTCTGATGGTATATTAATTGCAGTCAAACCAAGACTGATAAATGATCAACTGTACCTCAGTTGCGATTGAACAAGTATATTGATTTGACTCGGAGCGCCTACATCTGTGAGCCTTTCACCTTGCTCCCCCTCCTGACTACTGACTACTAAAGCAGTAGATTTTTGTAGCTCACCAATATGAGAACTGCGTTATCTATGCGCGACCAGTATTCCGTAAGGAAAGCTCCGACTCTTGTCGCCTACTGGTCGTCTGAAATGGGACACCTGTTCAGGTCGCGCGACAGGCTCAAGTCCCCTAGGGATTTTCACCTATAGCTGCTCACGGAAAAGACTCTATGAGTCCGACTACTCCTTTTCATGGAGCCTCCCAAAAAGGTAAGTCCTTACCTTTTTGGCCGAAAAGTAACCAAAACCACCAGGGATTAGATGGAATGGAGCAAGAGGGAAAGAGATGGAAGGGTGAACAAAGTCGCGCGTTGTCGAATATTCATGGAGCCGACAGGCTCAAGCGGAGCCTACGCATTCCGTAAGGAAAGCTCCGACTCTTGGAGGCAACTACGTCATTTACCAAACAGCCAAATTATCCCTGATAGGCTGTAACCAAAAGGTAAGAAGGTAGATACAGATGTTGTCTTTTCATCTGTATGTGAAAACAAAATCCCGACCGCAGAATAGGCAACCACCCTTTTCATGGAGCCTGTCGCCGACATCACCTCAAAAACTTCAGACGATACAACAGAGTAAACCCAAAAGAATCTTAAGGGAAAACCTTTTCTACGGGGGGGTGGCTCAAGTAGTGAGTCGGCAACGAAGACGGAACTCTCTGTCGAGTCAAGGATGGGAGAAAAAGCGTTTGAGCAGGGAGCTTCCCTGCTCAAGTCAAAGGGCAAGCAAGTCCTGAAGACCCTCTGCTCAAAGAATACTGGCCCAAAGATCAACACATTCAGGTCGCGCGACAGGCGACCTAAGAAAGCTCCGACTGGGGGAGGCAACAGGTTCATTCTAAAAACCAAGTTAAAAGGGCTTTTAGTGAGGCTGGAGCGGAATGATGGGAAACTGTCACGTTCCGTTCAAAGGGGAGGGGAAAGAAGCAATTCTTGTTGAGCCTGTCGCCGACTTGTTGAGCCTGTCGCCGACAGGCTCAACCTTACCCGACTTAATCTTAATATTTCAGGTAGGGTAAATTAGTTATGAATATCAATGTAAATAAGCCCGCTCTTTGCTCACCCTGCTACCCTTTAATTTTTGCTCTCAAATGATTCAGCCATTCCGACTACAACTTTCCGGTTACCAACAAAAGGAGTTCTACCATGGGCAGTTAACATATTATCTAATAATAAAACATCTCCTGCTTGCCAAGGAAAATGTATTGCTTCTTGGTGATATATTTCACGAATCTCATCAAGAATAGATGATTCAATAGGACTACCATCACCATAATATGTATTACGGGGGAGTTCATCCTCTTCAAAAACAGATAAAAGTTGCTCTTTAACTTGTTTTTTTAAATTGGATATATGAAAGAGATGAGCTTGATTAAACCATACCGTTTCTCCTGTTTGGGGATGGGTAGCAACGGCCTGACAAACTTGATAAGTTCTGAGGGAATTTTCCTCTTTCCAATCGAATTGAATACCAGCGCGATCGCAATATTTTTCTACTTCGGATTTATCATTAGTTTGAAAAACAGTTTCCCAAGGTAAATCTAATCCATTTCCATAGTTGCGGACATACATGATTTTTTTGTCCTGAAACTTTTCCCTAATAGTGGGATTAATACGTTTAAAAACATTTCGACTATTAGCTATTGGTGTAGCTCCTCCTTGTTGAGCTGGTTGAATACAATAAAAACAAATTTTCATCGGCCAACTGAGGGTGTATGCCATTTCATTATGTAAGGGAATTGATTGTTCTGGTGGATATTCAGTGGAAGTATATACCTGATTACTAACTTGAGTTCTGGGTGTCGAGCGGTAAGAATATTCTAACAATTTGCCAAAATTAGATTGCATAAATGTTTCAAATTCAGCAATGCTATTTAATTGGAAATTCCTAAATATAATCCCGCCCTCTTTTAACAAATTAGTTTTGATTAACTCTCGATTATTAGTTGCCCAACTAATTAGATTTAATTTTTCTACAGATGGTTGAATGATAACAGGAAGCGAGCTATCTGGCTCGATATAATCAATTTTAACCATGTTGTTGGGAGATAATTTTACCCCTTGTCGCTTGATACTTCCTATTTTTTTTAGACTAGGTTGTTTAAGTATTTCATTCATAGTTTTTTTGAGGATTAGGATGGTAGAAAGTAGGATGTAGGTAGAGTGACGCGTTCGCTTCATTCAACCTACAGATAAATGCGTTCTACTGGGCAGATTTTGGCTTCCGTTTAATCTTTTTCAGCATTTGGCGATTGGTCGCTTCAAGTTTTTGTTCCTTAAGGAGTTGTTGTTGTTTTTGATCTGCATAAATAATCTCTAATAATTGACTTAACTTCAGATCGTTTTGTTGAGGGTTAGTCACAATAACCTCCAATAAAGTTTTGAGATTTTCTAATATTTGAGTTATGGCTTCTGATGTAAAACGACTGCCATCATAATTTATCCTCACAAATAACTCCTCACCAGGTACTGCCGCTAGAGTCAAAGGAGAACTAGTTTTTAGGATAGATTGAGACTCAATCAAATTCATAGATTGACTGCTTTGTTTGAGAGAGTCATCGATGGGGTAGTTCTCAAACACCACAATACTTTCAAACAAAGAAACGCCCACCGGTAGTTCGCTCATCTTCTGAATTTCTGCCAGTGGAGTATAAGAATACTCCTGTAATTCCGCCTGTTTTTGCTGCAAAACTTCCAGCCAAGACCAAATCGAATCAGTGGCAGAAACATTCACCCGCAGAGGTAAAGTATTGATAAATAACCCCACTATATTTTCCACTCCCGGCAAACTAGCAGGACGACCTGAAACTGTTATTCCAAATAAAACATCTGACTCTCCACTGTAACAACTCAGCAGCAATGCCCACATCCCTTGTATTAGTGTGGATAAGGTGAGTTGATGTTCTCGAACCAGGGATTGCAATGCCATTGTCGTTGCAGATGATAAATGTAATTTTTGTATACGATCTATCTGTGCAGTTTGAGCAGGATCATACTCCGATTTCTCATTCAATAATGGAGTAGGAGCCTTAAAACCCGATAGAGTTCGTCGCCAAAAGGCTTCTGCTGTAACTGAATCTTGTTGTTGCAACCAGCCAATATAATTTTTATAAGGAACAGGGGTTGGTAGATTAGAACTATCACCCAGACACTCTGCTTGATAAAAGTTCAAGACTTCTTTAAAAATAATTGATGAACCCCAACCATCTAGCAGGATATGGTGACTGCTCCAGAGGAACTTATAAGTTTGTTCAGACACCAGAATCAGGGTACAGTGCATCATAGGAGCTTGGTTGAGTGCAAAACCTTGTTGCCTTTGTGTTGTCAACAATGTATCTAAATTCTCTTGTTGTTCTTCACTTGAAAGGGTTTGCCAGTCGAAATAATCCCAAGGTAAATCTACTTTTTGATGCACTATCTGTAGTGGGTGTTGACATTTTTCCCAGACAAACATAGTTCGTAGTATGGAATGACGGTCTATTACTTTTTGCCAAGCATGTTGGAAAGCTTCAACCTGAAGTTCCCCAGATAGGGTTAACACTAATTGGTTAAAATAGACTCCAGAATTGGGAGCAACTAGGACATGGAACAGTATCCCCTGTTGCATAGGAGAAAGAGGATATATAGACTCTATGTTCTTCAGTTTTTCTGCTGCTAGCAGTTGGTCGAGTTCGAGTTGCTCTAACTGAGCTAATGGAAAATCTGAAGGCGTATAATCGCCTGCATCTGGGGATAAACAATGGTCGATCAGTTGCTCTAATGTTTTGATGTAATCGCGGGATAGTTTTTCTATCGTAGATTCGTTATGGAAATTACGACTATACTTCCAGGTGACTTGCAACTTTCCTGCTACTACTGCTGCGTTAATATCTAATAAATGACTGCGAGTTCCCTGTGGACTATGATTCATTCCCATTGATTCCGATGCCAACTGCCAATCTATTTCAGAGGGCTGAGTGTTGTTAAGTTGACCTAAATAGTTGAAACTGATTTGAGCTGGTGGGAATGTTTCCAATTGAGAGTTATGAGTGAGATAGCGCAAGATTCCATAGCTGATTCCGCGATTGGGAATACCTCGCAACTGTTCTTTGACTGACTTGAGAGTTTCTCCCAGTTCATTACTGTCATTGCTTTGCAACAACACTGGAAAAATACTGGTAAACCAACCCACTGTCCTTGATAAATCTATGTCTTCGAACAAGTCTTCTCGTCCATGCCCTTCTAAATCGATCGCTACAGTCGATTTCCCTATCCACTGGTTCAAAGTTTTTAGGGCTGCTGTTAATAGTACATCATTAATTTGAGTATTGTAGGCTGAAGGTACTTCCTGTAAAAGAGCGCGAGTTTTTTCTACGCTGAGGCTGTTTGAGACATCAGCTTTGGATGCGACCGTGTTTTGCTCTAAGAGCCCATCATTGTCTACTGGTATCGGGGTGACTTCCGACCACGACAGCGATCGCCAATAATTCAATTGTTGCTGTAGTTGTTCTGATTTGGCATATTCATGTAAACGTAAAGCCCAATCTTGAAATGCTGTAGTTTTCAGCGGTAATTCTATGGTCTGACCCTGTGACAATTGCTGATAAACTGTCCACAAGTCTTCTAGCAAAATTCGCCAAGAGACTCCATCAACTGCTTGGTGATGGATGACAATTAATAAACGGCGATCGCTATTATTCCCTAAATCGAACAGCACAGCTCGCATTATTGGCCCTTCTGAAAGATTCAAGCTCTCTTGTTGTCTGTTGGCGATTTCAGATAAAGTTGCCGACTGTTGCGATCGAGGAAGATCCGATAAGTCCACCACCTCGAATGGTACTGTCTCATCAAGTCCATGATTAGTTTGCTGCCATCCAGTTTCTGTACGCACAAACCGCAGACGTAGAGTGTCGTGGTGTTCTAGTAATTTAGATAAACTTTGAGACAACAATTCTGCTTGTACGGTATGAGGAACTTGCAACAATGCTGATTGATTGAAATGATGGGGCTGGGGTCTGTTTTGCTCAAAGAACCATTGTTGAATAGGAGCCAGGGGAATGATTCCAGTTACTACACCCTGTTGAGCTAATATAGCTGTGGTGCTTTCGGCGACTTTGGCTAGTTGTGCAATGGTTGGATATTTGAAAATCTGTTTGGGAGTGATTTTGATTCCTGCTTGTTCAGCAATGGCATGAACGCGAGAAACGAGTTGAATACTCAAGATAGAATCTCCGCCCACTGCAAAAAAGTTATCGTGGATGCTAACTTTTCCAATCCCTAGTAGCTCTTGCCAGATACTGGCTAAAGCTTTTTCAATAGGTGTTTGAGGTGAAGCGTATTCGGATGTTCTGGTTAATTCTATATCTGGCACAGGTAAAGCTTTGCGGTCTACCTTACCATTGGGAGTTAGTGGTAGAGTCTCTAACAAGACAAAGGCAGACGGAACCATATATTCTGGCAATTTTGACAGCAGGTAGGGTTGCAGTTCCATGCTACTCAACGAGGGGTCAGAACTAACTACATAAGCTACCAGTCGTTTATTTCCTGGGTTGTCTTCCCGACTTATAACTACGGTTTGTTGTACTTGAGGATGAGTGGCAAGAGATGATTCTATTTCTCCTAGTTCGATCCGAAAACCGCGTATCTTCACCTGGTTATCAATGCGACCGAGATATTCTATGTTGCCATCCGGCAAATATCGAGCTAAATCTCCTGTTTTATATAATTTGGAGTTTTTATTGTCAAAGGGATTAGGAATG
>JAJEAQ010000582.1 GCA_022822685.1 Trichodesmium sp. jk18x7bins.61 | reverse complement strand
GAGGTACAAAAATCTACTGCTTTAGTAATCAGTAGTCAATAGTCAGTAGTCAGGAGGGGGAGCAAGGTGAAAGGCTCACAGATTTAGGCACTCCGAGTCAAATCAATATACTTGTTCAATCGCAACTGAGGTACAGCTGATCATTTATCAGTCTTGGTTTTACTACAATTAATGTACCATCAGAGATCCTCTAAAAGCGATATATTACTACAAAGTCTTTATTATTAAGAGGCGCGGAATTAGGAATTAGGGGGTTAGGGGTAGGGAAGAAATACGAATTCATGGCATTGCTCAATCAAGCTATGAACAACGATAGACTTGTTGCGTAATAAAAATTGAAATGGTTCAAAACCTGACTATGTAAGGTTTTCATATATTTGATATCAAAAAGACCATACACCTTTGACAGAATAAGGTTTTTAGCCACTTTTTTGGCTTAATTCGCAACAAGTCTGATGTTCGGTAGTCAATAGTCAGTAGTCAGTAGTCAGTAGTCAGGATGGACTGAAAATTGGGCATTGCTCAATCAAGCTATGAACAACGATATGGAATAGGTATATCCTGTGATCGAAGATAATAGATTAAATAATAGATTTATTTCGGCTCAAAATTCAGATCCTAAATCAGCAACGCCAAATTCATTAATAATTTGGGCGTTGCTGAATGGTAATGATTTTTTAGATTAACTATCAACGAAAAAAATATATTTTCCGATTTTACCCTCAGCTACCTCACATTACATTTCAGCAACGCCAATAAAATAATGGGTTGTAGGCGATCGCTATAGCAAATATATAATTAATTTCGCCTGACTATTTAATTACATTGATTTGACTCCGACTGCTACATCATCGGAGCCTTTTACCTTTCTCCATCTGCTGATCAAAAAATGGAGAATTTCATCTAATAGTCATAGGATGATTTGGTTTTGGTTTTAAATAAAATTTTAAACCTTTTCGATACCTTAAATTTAGATATTCCCAAGTGATTCTAGGCATAACCAAAGCTGCATTAAATGGATATTTCAATATAGTTGTTAGCAAATTTAATGAATTTAAAGTTATTCCATTTCCCCATAATCGAGTTGTAATGACTGGGCAACCTGCTTTGATTAAATTAATAGAAATATCTATTTTATTATTGATTGGGGACAACAAAAATTGATAATCACCTTTGAGATCGTGAAAAGGGGAAACAAAAAACTCTTTTTTCATCTCATAATGAGCCAAATAATTACCAATCTGTTTATAGGGTTGATCAAGAATATACAAGTGTGTTTCTCCATAAGTCTTATTAATTTATATTACTACACAACGCCAAGAATTGTCTGTTCGAAAAACAAGAAAAAAACTAACTGGATTGAAAACATAATTAAAATACCAGGGTCACCAATTTAATATAAACAATGTCATCACTACAATTTTTTTGATTTAAAAAAGAGATAAGTTTAGTATGAATAGAATCTTGGCGATCGCCTAAATAATCTTGATCGTGAATGGCGATTAATCTAATTTTGTTATGACCAAATAACCATAATGCTCGATCTAGTTTATCTAGCTCTGATAAATCTAAAGATAAAAAATACACTGGATAGATAAAACTATGCTTGATAGGTTTGAGGCGAGAGTGCATTACATTTCCTTGGAAAATTTTGGATTTCATAACTCAACTCCAAAAGCTTTAGCAACACTTACTCCTGATTTGACTGCATCTTCATGAAATCCATAACCAAAATAGTTCCCGCAAAAATAAGTTCTTCTGGCTCCATTGAGATTAGCTAATCTTGGTTGTGATTTAATTGCTTCAAAATTATACAAAGGATGAATGAACTTTAACTCACGAATGATATATTTTGGATAAATTGGTTTTTGTGAATTTAAAGTCACAAAATATTGTTGCTCTGTCTGATGTCTTTGTAAACGATTTAAGTGATAAGTTACAGAAAGCAAATAATTATTTTTTGGCTCTTGCCGATAATTCCATGAAGCCCAAGAAGCGCGTTCAGAAGGCATTACTGATTCATCAGTATGAAGATAATCATTATTTATTTGATATTTCCAAGCAGCTAATAAAATTCGTTCCTCTTCTGAAGGCTCTGCTAATATTTTTAGAGCTTCATCTGCATGAGTACCAATTACAACATAATCAAATTTTTTTGTTGTTCCGTTTTTCGTTTTGATAGTCACACTATCTTGTTCTCGAATTACGTGTTCGATGGAAGTATTCAGATTAATTTCTCCTTGAAAGTTGTTGATAATTACTTTGACATAATTATGACTCCCACCTTTAATATATTGCCACTGAGGCCCTGTATCTAAAGATAAAAGTCCATGATTAGTAAAAAATTGAATAAAAGTTTCTGCGGGAAACTCCAACATATTTTCTGGAGCAGAAGACCAAATAGCTGCTCCCATAGGTAATATATAAATTAATTAACGTGTCAGGAGATTGTTTATGAGATAAATATTGACCAAGACTTAAATTTCTTAAATTACCCTGTTGTAAATCTTGAGATGCTTGAGTACAAAATTTTAAGATGTATTTGAGTAATTGTAAAAAAGTTTTATTCGGTTTTTATGGTGTTAAGCTTGGTTGAATTAAATTTGTTTGTTGTGCCAATTCATTATTAGGATTCAAATTAATTGCATAATGCAGATTAGGGTCTATATCTGAGGAATAGCTAAAAGACATTTCACTATTACTTATTTCTACTCCGGCTAACTCTGATAAAAGTTTATGTATAGTTTGGTAAGTAATATTATTTAAAACCATAAATCCCGCATCTAAAGGAATATCTAATCCATCAGAATCTTTGACAGCAATTGTACAAGCATGACCACCAATAAAATCGTTTTTTTCATACAGAGTTAAATCATAATTACGTTGTATCAAATGATCAGCAGTTAAACCAGCAGCACCAAAACCAACAACAGCAATTTTTTTTCTTGTCATAATTTTATCCTCCATCAAAAATAAGGGAAAAGTAGATGTATTTATGGTTTGTAGTTTGGCTTTAGCCTTTCAATTGTATCTTTTGTAGAAATCTCTATTAGTATGAACAAGGAAAACAAGGCTGCTGAGGAAATTTAAGTACCTATGCAAAATTAATTGTGCATTTTTTTGCTATATAGGGAAAGAGGGTAGTCATATTAATTATCTGTGAAGTTACATCTAATTTATCCCCCCTAGCCCCCTTTTGAAAGGGGGGAAAGAGATAGTTATATCAAATCCGGTTATGACGCATGTACTTTTTCCAAATCCTCTATAACCCTTTTTCTTTGCCATCGTAATAAAGCTCCTATTGAGCGCCGGATTTAGTATTTTCACTGAGCGATCGCTAAGGAGCTAAAGCCCAACTACAAACAAAGAAGTAATTAAGTTAACATGGTATCATCGATTAATTTATGACATAAAAAACGTTGAATTTTTCCACTAGAAGTTTTAGAGATAGTACCTTGTTTCAGTAATTTTATAGTTTGTACCTTAATTTCATGGGCAGTAGCTATAGCAGTACGAATACTTTGACAAATTTCTTCTGAGCCTCCTTTATAATGACGATTTACTTCTACTAAAACTGCTAATTTTTCTTCTCCGTTCATATCTATACTAATGGCAGCACAATTATTAGAAATTATAGCTGTATGACTTTTTTGTACAGTTAACTCAATATCTAGAGGATAGTGATTACGACCATCTATAATAATTAAATCTTTCAGACGACCAGTTACATATCTCCATTATTTAAAAAACCTAAATCCTCAGTTCTAAGAATTTTTTTGTCTCCCTTTCCTCTTAATGTAGCTTCAAAAGTTTTTTGGGTTAGTTCTGGTTGGTTCCAATAACCTTGAATGATACTCCCACCAGAAACCAAAATTTCATCTACTTCGTTTTCTAAACACTCTTGCAGAGAATCTGGATTAACTATAATTATTTCTTGTTCTGACCAACTATGACCGCAACTAACTATTTTTTTAATAGCTTCACTATCAACAGTTATTACAGTAGGAATTTTGTCTAAAACCACCAGAACTAAATAAAGTCCCTTCAGCCATCCCATAACAAGGATAGAAAGCATTAGCTCTAAAACCACAAGATGCAAAAGTAGTAGAAAATCTTTCTAAAATTTCTGCCCTAACTTTTTCCGCACCATTAAAAGCAACTTGCCAACTGCTTAAATCAAAATGAGTTTTTCGTTCAGCGGTAATTTTATTGACACACAAATCATAAACAAAATTAGGTCCTCCGCTAGTAGTTGCTTTATATTTAGATATAACTTGTAACCACCGTCTCGGTTTTTTGTAGAAAGCTAAATGGTGACATTAAAGTAACAGGAAAACCATTATAAATAGGTTCTAATATTCCTCCAATTAATCCCATATCGTGATATGGAGGTAGCCAGATAACTCCTTAGCTTTGATTGTTGTGATCAAATGCTTGGTGAATTATTTTTAAATTGTGCAAAAGATTTTGATGGCTCACCATAACTCCCTTCGGTGAGCCAGTTGAGCCAGAGGTATATTGAAGAAAAGCAATACTTTCACTTGTAGTTTTGGGGTGTTGCCATTTTTGTGCTATCTCACTATTAATTGTGTCTGTTTTTAATCAGTGTAATGCTTTTGATGCTGGTATCTGAATAAATTGGCTTTCTATTTTACTAAAAACTGAAGAAGTAGTCATGCCAATTTTGGCTTGAGCATCTTTAATAATAGCTAATAAACGGGATAGTGATCGATTAGGGCGAAGTGGGTAAGCGGGTATCGCAATTACACCTGCATACAAACAGCCAAAAAAGCAGTAATATATTCTAAGCCTGGAGGATAAAGTAATAAAGCTCTTTCTCCTGCAAAATTTAGTGATTGTAATTGAGCAGCGATCGCTTTGACTTCTAATTCTAAATCTGCATAAGTTAGATTAAGTTCTTGCTTTTTTCCATCTATTAAAAAGGTATAAGTTAGTTTTTGTGCTTGAATACTTGTTTGATGGGATAAAAGTTTAATTAAAGTTGTAACATTTTTCATACTTTAATACTGATTTTATAAATGTTTGCTACACATCACTAATTGGGAGTTTGTAGTTTGGCTTTAGCCATCTTTTAGGAGACTGTTTGTAAAGTAAATATTAATATAGCTAGAGTGTTTAGTTATGATGGGTTACGGCGGACAACTAAAATTCTGATCAGTACAAGGAGCTATTTCCGCCTGGGCAAATCCTACGCAAGAGTTTAACCTGAGTTTGACAAACAATCTCTAAGAATATTGCTCAAGCTAAACTACGAACTTACTTTAAAGTCTTAACCTTGAGCCTAATCATCGCCAATTAATATGTAACTACATTTTTTGAATTTTGTATAAACTCTGGAGAATCTAAAATTGTAACTGTTAAATTTTCCACAGTAGCTCCTTCGATTAATTTTTTCTATAGGTATCTCAATTTCTAGTTGATTCATGATCCTGTTCCTTAATTCTACTGCCATTAAAGAATCAATACCCAAATCATTGAGAGACTCTTGTAGATTCACTTGTGATGGTTTGCAGCCTAAACTTGAGCCGTTTGTTGTTGGATGTAACTAGCTAAGAGAGAATAATGATCGCTTTCCTGTGCTTGCTTTAGTTTCTGGATAAATTCCCGATCTGGTTTTGATATTTCCGGAGTTGATTGTCGTGATTTATTTCCCTTGACTAAATCAGCAATCATTGATAAATTACGACTATTAGGAAGTACGGGTGGAAATTGTGTCCAATTGATGGACATCACTCCTACTTGAGCAAAATCCTGTTGTAGTAATTGCTCAAAAACTTGTAATCCATCTTCTGGATTAATTAGATTCATTCCTTGACTGGCAAAGCGATCGCCTAATTCACTGGCCATACCTGCACCTCCCCAAGGTCCCCAATTAATTGTTAATGAGGGTAATCCCAGATTTTGACGGTAATTAGCTAAAGCATCTAAAAAGCTATTAGCCGCAGCATAATTTCCTTGGCCTGGCGATCCTAATAAGGAAGCAACTGAAGAAAAACAAACAAAAAAGTCTAGAAGTAGATCTTGGCTATAAAGATGAAGATTCCATGCACCGGAAACTTTGGGGGACATGACCTGAGTAAAACGTTCCCAGTTTTGTTGTAAAAGTACTCCGTCATCTAAAACACCTGCGGCATGAATTAACCCTCTCAGTGGAGGTAAATCATCTTTGATTTTCTTAAACAGTTGAGCAACTTCATCACTTTTAGATACATCAGTTTGAGCGACTGTAATTTCTGCTCCTTGTGCTTGAAGTTGACTCAATTGGATTTGAGTAGCTTCTTTTGATGCTTTGCGCCCAACTAATACTAAATGTTTTGTTCCTTTTTGCACCAACCATTCAGCTACCTGTAACCCTAAAGCTGCTAACCCTCCTG
>JAJEAQ010000542.1 GCA_022822685.1 Trichodesmium sp. jk18x7bins.61 | reverse complement strand
GGTGTTGCATAATGGAGAATAATATTATGGAATCTTAGAGATGAATTGTCCTCACTGTCAAAGTCATAAAGTTGTCAAAAATGGTCATCGTCAAGGAAAACAGAGTTATCTGTGCCGTGACTGTGGCCGTCAATTTCCAGAAAGCCCCTGCGGGTTACAGTTCTGATGTCAAAGAACTTTGTGTGAAAATGTCCCTGAATGGCATGGGATTCCGAGCCATTGAAAGAGTGAATGGCATTTCTCACAATACTGTACTTAACTGGCATAGACAGGTAGAAGCGCTGATTCGTGATGAAAACTATGAGATTCCTGCTGGCGAAGCCTAGGGGCAGCTACAAACTGCTCAAATAGATGAACTTCAAACTTTTGTAGGCTCAAAAAAAACCAATCTGGCTCTGGACAGTAGTTAATAGTCAACTACCTGGAATTTTCGAGTTTGTGATAGGCGCTCGCTCGTTGCTGAGTCTTATGAGGTTATGGCAAATGATTCAAGGTAGGGCTTGTTTTCTTTATATTACGGATGGATACAAGGTTGATCTCTGTTTGATTGAGGATGGCGACTACCTGGTTAGTAAAGCAGCAATGACGAGAGTAGAAGGAGAAAACTGCCGTCTAAGACACTATCTGGCTAGGCTACATCGCCCAACTTTGTGTTATTCCAAGTCTATTGATATGTTGTATAGAGCAGTGGGATTGCTTATCTACTATTGAAAGCATAGACAATTACCTAAATTTTCTTAATCATTCGCCATTGTGCAACGCCGTTGCGCCAACTCCAGGGAATGAATTTTTACAGGCCCTACAGGCTCCGGGAAAACAAGCACCCTATACACCAGTTTGTTGTCAGTGGCAACGGAACAAGTTAATGTTGTCACCGTCGAAGAGCCGGTAGAATATGTATTACCTGAATTACTCAGACTCAGGTAAATGAAAGAGCAGAGATGACTTATGCTGCTGGTTTACGAGAATTTTGCGTCAAGATCCTGATATTATTATGTAGGGTGAAATACGTGGTCGCGAAACTGCAGATACAGCCGTACGTGCAGCATTAACTGGTCACTTAGTTTTAACAACTCTGCATACTAATGATGCCATTGGTGCGATTCCACGATGGATATCGGTCCATAGCCAGCTTTAATGAGTGATGCGCTCTTAGATATTGTGGCACAAAGATTAGTGCGGAAAATTTGCCTCCATTATGGAGAAGCTTATACACCCACGAAAGCAGATATGCAAATATTAGGTTTAGATTATTCAGAAATATTATCTTCTATGAGTGTTGCTGTTGGCAATGGTATCTCTGCTTATACTTCTGCTTTGAATAATAGTCATGGTGTGCAAACTATGATGCCTGTGGCTGAGAGTTTCATGCTTGATACTCTGGATAAATGGCGTATAGGCCGCGGTTGTTCTAATTGTTTTAATTCTGGCTATTCTGGTAGAGAAGCAATTATAGAATTATTGGATGTAGACGATCAGGTGCGCGAGTTGATTTATGAAGGCACAATGACTCAGTTGCAGCGCTACTTGAAGCAAAATGGTTTTGTTTCTTTCCGAACTGCTGCTATTGAAAAGGTGACTCAGGGAATCACAACAGTAGAAGAAGTACAGCGGGTTTTACCACGGAGTGCTTTGTGTACTCAGAATTTCGGTAAGGTATAACAAACCCGATGGGAGTCCCCACCTCAACCACTAGGTTAGGTGGGTTAAGTTTGTAGTTGCGCTTTAGCGCTATATATTTTGGCGCTAAAGCGCAGTTACGAGCTTTTAACGAAATCAAATTTTGAGAATACCCTCTGGGTTGACAGATTGTAGCTTTCGTCTTTGTAAACCCTCTCGATAGAGAATTTCATTTGCTGCTAATAACCCACTGCTAACAGCTCTTTCCATTAAGCCACAGGGAAACGGCATTTTTACCCAATCTCCAGCGAACATCAAATTAGAGACACCACTATTAGTTTCTGGACGTTCTTGATAACTGCCTGGAGGGTAAGCAGAAAAATTTTTCTGGTTTACCAGTTCCCGATGTAGCATATTCGCATTTTTTAATTCAGGTACGATTTCATACAATTCCTGCTCAAAGGTTGTGAGTAAAGTTTCCTGATTAGGAAATTGTGTTTCTTTGTAACAATAAGCGTGTAACTCCACTACACTCCCACCTGTTGTTTCATGCCATTTAATAAATTGTTCTTGAATGCGGTGATAGAGAGTAATACTATCAGTTAATTGATAGCCTGATAAGGAAGTAAAATTACTATGTTTCCAGTCAAAGTCTTGATCAAACCAAAAACGACAGACAGCAAATGGAGCGGCTATATTCAGTTTTTGTACCTGATGTTGTACTTTTTTGTTGACATCTCCCTGCATGACATTAAACAAATTTTGAACCCCCGGAACATCAGTAGCAAAAACATAATAATCTGCTTGCATTTTTGTGGAGATAGTTTCTGAGTTATTCTCCGTTATACCAACTAACTGCATCTGATTTTCTTGACGTTGAGTAATTTTGTAGCGTGATAAATTCCGTTTGGCCGGGCCAGTTAAGACTTTTCCTTTGCGATCGTAAGTTGCGCCATGACAAGGACAGTAAAATTTACCATCTGTAGCTAATTCAACAGTACAACCTTGGTGAGTACAAGTCAGAGAAAGAGCTTCATCTGAACCAGGGCAAATAGCAAATACGCGATCGCTTGCTCCCAAATAATTAATCTCCTGTTGATTAATTTCTAAGTTCCGTTCTACCCAAAAAGGCACTAAATTTCTAGCTTCTCCTAACTGATAACTAATTGAATCAATCTTACCTTGTTTCCAATTAATCTTGCTAATACCAACATCAGTAAAAAATTTCCCCCCATTACTTTCAATTTTTTGGGCAATAGGTTGTACTAAACTTGTACCCAGATCTTGCTTCGTACCATTAAATGCTAAACCTTCTGGATTACCAAAAAAATAGAAGTGAAAAAACTGCATTAATTCGGCTACACTCAATCGTTCTGGAGCATTGAGACTTGATTTAGCAAAAGGCAAAAAATACAAATCATACAACCCTTGAGGAAAATCTTTTTCTACCCATTCAGAAACAGATAAATTGTCAAGTTTCTGGTAAGTTTTCTCTACTTGAAAACCACCAATAGCGCGAAATACTTCCCAATGTTTAGGCTTGGTTAAATTGATTCCCCATCTAAATCTATTAGGAGAAGCAATTGCTAAATCTACGATATTCCAAGGAAAAGCAGAACTGCTAGGACGAAATACTTCTGGGTCATATTTTCCTTCTCTAAACACCACAGAATAGAACTCTAAAGACTGAAAATTCTCGGTAATATTGAGTTCTTCTACTAAACTATTCAGATTATAATATTGGGGGAAAAAACCATGAAAACCATGCTCCATCATAAATTTTTCTCTGCCCACATCAACAGACCAACTCGCAATTTTTCCTCCAAGTTGAGGGGATTTTTCTAATAAAGTAACCGTAAAACCTCGCTGACTAAGTTCATAAGCACAAGCTAATCCTGCTAACCCACCACCAATTACTACCACACTTTTAGATTTGTTTAAATGTCGTGGTAAGTCTAAACTATCTTGTACAAAAATTGTTGGTTGTGGTTTCGATAATCGCGTATAACCCAGTAAACCAGTGGCAGCACCAATCGTCAATAATTTGAGTATTGTTCGTCGCGAAACTGATTGTAATGACTTGAAATTAATTAATTGATTCATCAGCAATAGGTTTGTTACTGCTTGAAATTTTACTTTGGCCAATTAAAGCCTTGGTATATTGTAATTGAGCGCACTATTTTTGCCTATAAAAAAAAATAGATGCTTAAGGTTTTCCAAAGTTTTTGGAAAAAAACAGAATTTTTGAAGAACTGCTACAATTAAATAACAAGTGTTAAATGTTAAGAAATAAAAGATATTTAATCTCTGTATCGCCCCTTGGGACTGGAAAAACTTTCTGAGTTATTCCACACTTTCTTAATATACTACCAGTTAAGTTTGATCCTCCTGGCATCAGTGACGGGTTATATGATATAATCAAAAAATCAGTAATAATTACACTGCTAATTAAAAGAATGAGTAAGTTAATCGCTTTTGGATGGTATGGAGGGAAATTTAATCATCTTGACTGGTTACTACCACTTTTACCAGAAATGAAACATTACTGCGAACCTTTTGGCGGTTCTGCTGCAGTTTTGCTCAACAGAAAACCCTCTGCAGTAGAAACCTATAATGACATAGATGGAGAAGTTGTTAACTTCTTTCGGATGTTAAGAGAATGCCAGGAAGAACTGATTCACGCGATCGCTCTGACACCCTTTTCCAGAGAAGAATTTAAAATAGCTCTAACGCCAACCATAGAAAAAAAATCTGATTTAGAACGTGCGCGTCGTTTTTTTGTCCGAGCGCGACAAGTAAGAACGGGATTAGCTCAAACGGCGAGTGTGGGGGCGGTGGGCTCATTGTAAATTAACAACAAGAGCTGGAATGGCAGGTGCAGTTTCTCGTTGGTTAGGTAGTGTGGAGGGATTGTCCGAAATTGTCCAAAGACTGCTGAGGGTGCAAATTGAAAACTCTCCAGCTATTGAAGTAATAAAACGTTTCGATAGTAAAGAAACCCTTTTTTATTGCGATCCGCCCTATCCTCACAACTCACGTAAAGATACAAAAGCTTATGGGTATGAAATGACAGATGATGAACACAAAAAAATTAGCCTAAGTGTTGCACAACATTCAAGAAAAAGTTGCTATTTCTGGCTATCATTGTCAATTATTTGATGAACTGTATCAGGATTGGTATTGTGTTGATGCTCCACCAAAAAAAAGCTCATTCAACGAACACGGGCATGGGCAGAGAAAAGCAAAACCGGGTTGAAGTTTTGTGGGTAAATTATGAAATATCAGAAAAGGAGTCTAAATGCCAGAACCCCAAGAAATCCTTGAAGCCATCTATCAACGTGCAACAGCTAACTTTGCCCGGTATCCTCTAACTAATAACAAAATTAGCCAGCAAGTTGAGTATGTTGCTCGCAACCTTAAGAACCGTGCAGGAGTAAGATTGCTGATGTCTTGTTGGCTAGCAAAGATTCACAGACCAGAACTAGATGTGAGAAAGCCCTACACAGAAATAGGTAGTGGTGATGCTTTCTCAGGACGTACTTATGATGAGCAGTATATCACTGCGTTTATTAATAAGTACAACTTGCCCTGTAATAGCACAACAGCTTTTCTCGCACCTGCTCTGCGAAACCGTAACAATACCCTGACGAAAGACCTCAATCTTATTGGTCGTCCGCCACAGCTTTATTTTGCTATTCTTAATTTACTTGATGATGTTTACAATAACCATGTTTTACCTTTTGATCTCCTAGCAGAAACAGTTCGCTGGTTAGTCATTGTTAGGAATGAAAGACAGCAACGTCTAGAGTCGTTAATTCAAGGACTTAAAACTACCAAGGACGATGAAATATTACTCTTTTCTGAAGATATAGTTAACCTAATTGAAAAACATTTAACCTTAAAGGGAACAAGTCGCTTACCAGTGATCGTGATAGCTGCTGCATACAAAGTAGGGGGAAAATATCTAAGAGAGGGGGTGCTTTCTCTTCACTCTCATAATGCAGCAGATATTCAAACTGGTGCATTAGGCGATGTATAAATTACATTAATTGATAACGATGAAGTTGTAACGTGCTACGAAATCAAAAATAAATCTGTTACCAATAATGACATAAATAGAGCATTACAAAAGTTATCGATAACCAGTAAAAAAATAGATAACTACATATTTATAACTACTGAAAAAATCAATCCAGAAGTTCAAGAATATGCGCGCTCTTTATACTTTGACACAAAAGGAATAGAATTTGCTATTCTTGACTGTATTTCTTTTATTAAACATTTTCTACATTTATTTCATCGTCTGAAAAGTAACTTTCTAGAAGTATACCAAGAACTAATTCTTGCAGAGCCAGAAAGTTCAATTAGCCAACCTGTAAAAGAAGCTTTTTTAGCAATGCGTCAAGCTGTTGAAGCTAGCTCATAAAATTCCTAACTTATCGGTAGAAACTTATCTAAATAAGGTATGTTTCAGTGAAACAAGTATAAAATTCTCAATATACTAACAAGCAAATCTAAAATCTCATGGTAGAAGCCAAATCCTACAAAGATACAGTCAACTTGCCCCAGACCAACTTTAATATGAGGGCAAACTCAGTCACCCGTGAACCAGAACTACAAAAGTTTTGGGCAGAAGAACAAATCTATGAACGTCTTTCCCAAACCAACCCAGGCGAAACATTTACCCTGCATGACGGCCCGCCTTATGCTAACGGTAATCTACATATTGGCCACGCTCTGAATAAAATCCTCAAAGACATTATCAACCGCTACCAAATCCTACAAGGGCGGAAAGTGCGTTATATTCCTGGTTGGGATTGTCACGGTTTACCCATTGAACTGAAAGTCATTCAAAATCTGAAACCAGCAGAAAGGGCAACACTCACTCCCCTCGAACTGCGTCAAAAAGCGAGAGAGTTTGCCCTGGAAACTGTTGATAAACAGCGTCAGTCATTCAAACGTTATGGAGTCTGGGGAGACTGGGAAACCCCATACATGACTCTCACCCCAGAATATGAAGCGGCTCAGATTGGTGTATTTGGTCAAATGGTTTTAAAAGGCTACATCTACCGTGGCCTCAAACCTGTACATTGGAGTCCGAGTTCTAAAACTGCCCTGGCAGAAGCTGAACTGGAATATCCCGAAGGCCACAAATCTCGTAGTATCTATGCTGCTTTTAAAATTACGAAACTGGCAACAGCAGTCCAAAAGTCCCTTCAACCTTACTTAGAAAATCTTTGGGTCGCCATCTGGACAACAACACCTTGGACGATTCCAGCTAACCTAGGAGTTAGCGTCAATCCAGACCTCAACTATGCTGTGGTCAAACCTGATGTTGACTACGCAATGGGGAAAGATAAATTATTTCTAGTCGCTGCAGATGCAGTCGAACGTTTGTCAGCAACTCTCGGCACAAATTTAACACCTGTGGTGACAGTTAAAGGTCAAGACTTGGAAAATTGCACCTACAAACATCCACTATTTGACCGAGAAAGTAAAATTGTTGTTGGTGGTGACTATGTTACCACTGAATCAGGTACGGGTTTAGTCCATACGGCTCCTGGCCATGGTCAAGAAGACTATCTAGTAGGACAACGTTATGGTTTGCCAATTTTTTCACCAGTGGATGATAATGGCAAGTTTACTGATGAAACTGGAGAGTTTGCTGGATTAAATGTACTGGCAGAAGGTAATGCTGCCATAGTTGAAGCCCTGCAAAATGTTAATTCTCTACTGAAAGAGGAAGCCTATGAACACAAATATCCCTACGACTGGCGTACTAAAAAGCCGACTATTTTTAGGGCAACAGAACAATGGTTTGCTTCTGTTGAGGGGTTTCGCAGTGAAGCAATGAAGGCGATCGCTGAAGTTAACTGGATACCTAGTCAAGGGCAAAATCGGATTTCGGCTATGGTGGACGATCGCTCTGACTGGTGTATTTCTCGACAAAGAAGCTGGGGAGTACCTATTCCTGTATTCTACGATGAAGAAACAGGGGAACCTTTGCTGACTGAAGAAACTATTGCTCATGCACAAGCGATCGTTGCTGAAAAAGGTTCTGACGCTTGGTGGGAAATGTCGGTAGAGGAATTGTTACCAGAGAAATATCGCCAAAACGGTCGCACATACCGTAAAGGTACAGATACAATGGATGTTTGGTTTGATTCTGGTTCCTCTTGGGCTGCCGTCACTCAACAACGGGATGAGTTACAGTACCCGGTTGATATGTGTTTGGAAGGTTCAGACCAACATCGGGGATGGTTTCAGTCAAGTTTGCTGACGAGTGTGGCGACTAACGGTTATGCACCATATAAAATTGTTTTGACTCACGGTTTTGTACTTGATGAAAATAGTCGCAAGATGAGTAAGTCTCTAGGAAATGTTGTTGATCCGGCGATCATCATCGAAGGAGGCAAAAATAAAAAACAAGATCCTGCTTATGGTGCAGATATTTTGCGTTTGTGGGTGTCATCGGTAGACTATTCTTCTGATGTGCCCATGGGTGGTAAGATCCTGAAACAAATGGCGGATATTTATCGTAAGATTAGAAACACAGCACGGTTTTTGTTGGGGAATATCCATGATTTCGACCAGGAAAAAGATGCTGTTGCTTATGAGGAAATGCCAGAGTTAGACCGTTATATGTTGCACCGGATGACAGAGGTGTTTACAGAGGTAAAAGATGCTTTTGACAAATTTCAGTATTTCCGTTTCTTCCAAACAATTCAAAATTTCTGTGTAGTTGACTTGTCTAACTTTTATTTAGATATTGCTAAAGACAGACTTTATATTAGCGCTAGTAATGCTTATAGACGGCGGAGTTGTCAGACGGTTTTAGCTGTTGCGGTGGAAAATTTAGCCAAAGCGATCGCTCCTGTTTTGTGTCACATGGCGGAGGATATTTGGCAAAATCTGCCTTATCCTACTCCTTATAAATCTGTATTTGAGTCTGGGTGGGTGAAGTTGGAGGAAAAATGGCATCACCCAGAATTAGCTAAGTTATGGCAAGAGCTACGACAAACTCGTACTGAAGTTAACAAAGTTTTAGAGAAAGCCCGGGCGGAAAAAGCGATCGGCTCCTCCCTAGAAGCAAAGGTATTGTTATATGTTGAGGATGCTAGTTTACGGGGGCAAATGCAAAGGTTTAATCCTATTGCTGAAGTAGAAAAAAAACCACCAGAATTTCTCGAAGCCAAAATCGAAACCAAACCAGCAAAACCGCAAAAATCAACTCCTACTAATCCAGAAAAATCTACTACTGAATTTGCTAAAAATCTGGAATTTTTATCAGATTTTCCTAATCTGATGAGTCAACTATTTAGCACCTATCAAAAAGCTTTAGGGGGAGTCTTTTTAATTATTATATTTATCTTGGTAATGAAAGTAACAATAGCAATCATCTCAGCCATCAATAAACTACCTCTAATGGAACTTATTATGGTAGCAGTGGGAATTGCATATACAATTCGATTTGTTTTTCATAATCTATTATTTGCTAAAAGTAGGCAAAAATTTTATGAAAACTTAAAATCAACAACAGAGGATATATTTGGCAAAGAAGCTTTATTGCTCAATAAAAAATCTACAGACAACACGGTGAAACAGTCAGCAACTTTAGTATCTCCAGAAGGAGTTTTTGTGACTCCGCAAAAAGTCAATTATTCACCAGCACCCCAAGAAGTAGAAACAGAAACTTTACCTCAAAAACCTGATCATATTAAAGGGATGATTGCTGGTAATGGGGTAGATGAGTTACGTTATTTCCTGATTACTTCTAAAGTAGAATTATTGGAGTCTCCAGAAGCTGTAAAAAATCTCGAATATAAATCTATATCTGATACTTTAGGTGTGGGAGTTGTCAAAGCTGATGGGGAAAAATGCGACCGCTGTTGGAATTATTCAACCCATGTCGGCGTCTCTTCAGAAGAACCCACTATTTGCGAGCGTTGTGTTGTTGCTTTAGCAGGAGAATTTTAGGGGCGAGCAGTTAATTAGTTATCAAACAAGTCTTTGTTTGTAGTTAGGTTTTAGTGCCAGGGCTAGAACCCAACTACAAATGTGATCTTAGGCGATCGCTGAGAGTATGATTTGGTTTTGTTGCATGAAAGATGCGATAATAAAACTCCGTTCCGCGAGTGGTGAAAATTGCAGACTTGTATGTCAGGAATTACACATTTTTTGGCATTGCTTAGTAGCGGGGTGAATTAGGCAGGAACAGGTACATCCCAAAACTTAAGGTAATGAATCAAAAGTCGAACAGAGTGCTTGAACATTTCAATGGATTTAGAGTAACATAGTGTTTTCTGATGAAGCCGAGCCAAGTAGTGACGTAAACGAGTATTCTCTCCTTCTACCCGATTCATATAGGTTTTGCTGACAATTTGGTCTCCGTGAGGGATAAAGTTTGGATAAACTGGATTACCATCACTTACCCAGAAGTAGCATTGACAGAAAGCGAGCGCTTGCCACAATGATTTAAAAGTTTCGGTGAAAATTTGTCGGCCAACTGGACAGTAGTACCTTTGAGTTCCTTTACTGGTTTTTCCGTGTTTATGAGTCTTGTGATGACCACAAAGATGACATTCCATCATTCATACAACTATTTTTGGAAAAGATTTATCTTATCATTCCCACACTTCCTTGATGCATATCAGATAGCCATAGTAAGCGCTTGAGCGTTTTTGGAGATGTCTATTATTATACTGTCTTATACCAAACGTGAAAAAAGAATGTTACAAATGAGTGCCTGGAAGTCTATCCCTGTTGAGGTTTTGCTATAGCAGTGATTCTTCAAATTGGTATTAATAAAAATCCCAAATGGGTTCTATCGGTATCAAGGCGGATATCATTTTGGGCGTTGCTGAATCAAGATATGAAACCGGAAGGAACAGGAACATCGCCAAATCAGAGATAGTGAATAAGTAAGGGAATGGAGTGCTTTAACATTTCTACAGATTTGGAGTAGCAAAGAGTTTTTCGATGTAATCGAGCTAAGTAATGCCGAAGTCTGGTAT
>JAJEAQ010000041.1 GCA_022822685.1 Trichodesmium sp. jk18x7bins.61 | reverse complement strand
CAAAATATGCCAGATATAACAGGTATTCAACTACTCAAGGAAGTAAATCTTTTATTTCCTCATACTATTTGCATTCTTTTAACTGGTTATTCTGAAGAACAAATAAATTATGAATTCGATGAAATCAAAGAGGCTGGTATTTTTAAACATTTGACTAAACCTTGTACTCCTGAAGAACTTAGGGCTGTACTTCAACAATGTGTAGAAGAAAAAACTAAGAAAGATTCATAAGGAAGAATAAGATTACTATTATATTGGAACAGATGTACCAGTCATCTGCTTGACTTTGATCGAGGCAATAATTTAGGGATCATATCAAGTTCTGATAATTAGTAATCAAAAAATATCTTGTTTTTGTCTAGAGGATTGAAGATGTGTTTGAATTTATCGCCTACTCCCTCACTTCTGTGTACCCTACTGCCTCTTCAATTTAAAGACTGTTTGCCAACTAAATACTAAGGTAGTTATAGTTGTTAATTCTGATGGGTTACGGCGGACAAGTAAAATTATGATGAGTACAAGAAGATATTTCCGCCTCACCCATCCTACACAAGAATTTAATCTGGGTTTGACAAACAATCTCTTAATGAAGCGAGTTAAAATAAACACGACCTCAGAGCCAATATAAATAATTTGGCCATGAAAAACTTAACTTGCTGTTAATCTAAATATTGGAGATTAATTATAAATGCTGAGATTAGAACATATAAGTAAAATTTATCCAACAGGTGTTGTTCTTAAAGATGTTAACTGGGAAGTAAAACCAGGCGATCGTATTGGTTTAGTAGGTGTGAATGGGGCAGGAAAATCAACTCAACTCAAGATTGTTACTGGGGAAATAGAACCAACTTCTGGAGAAGTAATTCGCCCTACTAATTTACATATTGCTTATCTAACTCAAGAATTTGAAGTAGATCCTAATCGTACTGTTAAAGAAGAATTTTGGAGGGTATTTGAAGAGGCTAATCAAATTCATGAATCTCTACAAAAAATACAACAAGAAATGGAAACTGCTACACCAGAAAAATTGGATGAACTTATACATAAACTAGACCATTTACAAAGACAATTTGAGGCATTGAATGGTTATGCTTTAGAGGCAGAAATTGAAAAAATATTGCCGGAAATGGGATTTGAATCGGGGGATGGCGATCGCTTAGTTAGTAGTTTTAGTGGAGGTTGGCAAATGCGCATGAGTTTAGGTAAAATTATGCTGCAAAATCCAGATATTTTGCTTCTTGACGAACCTACTAACCATTTAGATTTAGGGACAATTGAATGGTTAGAAGGTTATTTGAAAAAATTAACAACTCCGATGGTAATAATTTCTCATGACCGGGAATTTATTGACCACCTTTCTACTCAAATTGTGGAAACAGAACGAGGAGTTTCTACTACTTATTTAGGCAACTATTCAGCTTTTGTACAACAAAAATTAGAAAATCAAGCTGCACAACTCAGTACTTATGAAAGGCAGCAAAAAGAAATAGAAAAACAACAAGCTTTTGTCGAGCGTTTTCGTGCTAGTGCTTCTCGTAGTACCCAAGCCAAAAGTCGGGAAAAACAATTAGAAAAAATAGAGGTTGTAGAAGCACCTACAGCAGGATTAAAAACTTTACGTTTCCATTTTCCCCCAGCACCGCGTAGCGGCAGGGAAGTGGCAGTAATTAAAGATTTAGTTCATACCTATGACGAGAAAATTTTATTTTTAGGGGCAAATTTAGAGATAGAAAGGGGCGATCGGATTGCTTTTTTAGGGCCTAATGGTTGTGGGAAATCGACTATATTACGTTTGATTATGGGATTAGAAACACCTACAGAAGGTACAGTTAAGTTAGGACAACATAATGTTATTCCTAGTTATTTTGAACAAAACCAAGCGGAAGCTTTAGATTTAACAAAAACTGTAATGGAAACTATCCATGATGAAGTGCCAGATTGGAAAAATGAGGAAGTACGATCTTTATTAGGTAATTTCTTATTTAGTGGTGATACTGTCTTCAAAAAAGTAGTGCCTCTGAGTGGAGGAGAAAAGGCGCGTTTAGCTTTAGCAAAAATGCTACTCAAGCCAGGAAATTTTATGTTATTAGATGAGCCTACAAATCATTTAGATATTCCAGCAAAGGAAATGTTAGAGACAGCCCTGAAAAATTACGATGGTACTTTAGTTATTGTTTCCCATGACCGTTATTTTATCTCTCAGGTTGCTAATAAAATTGTTGAAATTCGTGACGGTGAATTTCATGCTTACTTAGGAGATTATCATTACTATCTGGAGCAACTTGAGGAAGAAAGAGAAGCAGAAAGGATAGCAAAAATTACTGCTGAAAAAGCTGCTAAGAAAGCTGAAAAAGCTGCTAAGAAAAAACAGAAAGAAAAAGAAAAGGTTGCTGCTAAACGCAGGTAATTTTTTTTGACTATATTGCTGCTCAAGTAAATATCTGAAAGCTGAAGTAACTGAAACATTCATAAATTATTGATTCTTGATACAGGGATTCTTTTTGCCTCCATAGTTGTGCATCAATTTGCTCACAACTGTTTTTGTCAATAAATATTATTATGATTTATTTTTTCTTGTGTCACTTTGGAAAAACTCTGATGATTTCTAAGTTCTAGAA
>JAJEAQ010000024.1 GCA_022822685.1 Trichodesmium sp. jk18x7bins.61 | reverse complement strand
CGCCTTCCTTAACGGGTGGGACTTAGCCTAGGCTTCACCCACATTCTTAACTCAGTTATCCGCCATGTGTGGGAGCACATGGGCTGGACTCTAGCCATACGTCCCTAGTTGCTAGGGGTTCCTGCTAGAAACGAACCGCACACCCACTCTACATCAAGGCTTAATATTTTATTTATAGATACCCTCTGCTTCAACTATAGAAATTTAAAATTTCAAACAAATATGAACTCTATTCTTGAACAACTCAAAAGTAAATTTGACAAAGCTTTAGTTGCTGCTTTTGGACAAGATTTAGCCAAGACAGATCCGATGGTAGTTCCTGCTAGTAATCCCCAATTTGGAGACTATCAATGTAATGTAGCAATGTCTTTAGCTAAAAAATTACAAGATAAACCAAGGACGATCGCTACAAAAATTATCGAAAACCTCAGCATTACCGAAATTTGCTACTCACCAGAAATCGCCTGGCCAGGCTTTATCAATCTGACTCTCAAACCAGAATATCTTAAAGCTCACCTAAAAAATATTATCAAAGATTAACGACTTAATATTTCCCCTACAAAAAATCCACAGCAAATAGTGGTTGATTTTTCTAGCCCAAACGTTGCCAAAGAAATGCACGTTGGGCATTTACGCTCAACAATTATTGGGGATTGTTTGGCCAGAATTCTAGAATTTCAGGGACATAATGTACTACGGCTAAACCATTTGGGAGACTGGGGTACTCAATTTGGAATGTTAATAACCTATTTACGGGAAGCTTTTCCAGAGGCTTTAACAACTGCTGATGCTTTAGGTTTAGGAGACTTAGTTGATTTTTATAGACAGGCAAAAAAAAGGTTTGATGAAGACGAAGATTTTAAGGAAAAATCTAGACAAGAAGTAGTAAGTTTGCAAGCTGGTGCAGAGGATAGCCGTTATGCTTGGCAACTTTTATGTAACCAATCTCGGCGGGAATTTCAAGTTATTTATAATTTACTTGATGTTGAGTTAAATGAGCGGGGAGAATCTTTTTATAATTCCATGTTGCCTGGAGTTGTAGAGGAGCTAGAGAAGTTAGGATTATTGGAAGAGAATAATGGTGCTCAATGTGTATTTTTAGAGGGATTTACTAATAAGGAAGGTGAACCTTTACCATTAATTGTACAAAAATCTGATGGTGGTTATAATTATGCAACAACTGATTTAGCTGCCATACGTCATCGGATTGAAAAAGAGGATGCAAAGCGGTTAATTTATATTACTGATTCTGGTCAAACTAATCATTTTTCTCAAGTTTGGCAGGTAGCAAAACGTGCTAACTGGATTCCTGATGATGTAGAAGTTGTTCATGTTTCTTTTGGTTTAGTTTTGGGAGAAGATGGAAAGAAATTAAAGACTCGTTCTGGGGAAACTGTGCGGTTAAGAGATTTATTAGATGAAGCTATAAATCGGGCTCGGATTGATTTGGAAAAGAGACTGAAAGAAGAAAATCGTTCTGAGAGTCAAGAGTTTATTGAAAATGTGGCTAAAGTTGTTGGTTTGAGTGCGGTTAAGTATGCAGATTTGAGCCAAAATCGAAATAGTAATTATGTGTTTAGTTTTGATAAGATGTTGGCTTTGCAAGGGAATACTGCTCCTTATTTGTTGTATGCTTATGTGCGGGTTCAAGGCATTGCTCGGAGAGGAGAAATTGAGTTTGAAAAGTTGAGAGAGGATGCCAAAATTATTTGGCAGGATGAGCAAGACTTGGTGTTAGGAAAACATTTATTAAAGTTGAATGAAGTCTTGGAACTAGTGGCTGTTGAATTATTACCTAATCGTCTTTGCGAGTATTTATATGAGTTGAGTGAAAAGTTCAATAAATTCTTTGAAAATTGTCCGGTTCTGAAATCGGCAGAACCTTTACGTACTTCCAGATTATTGTTATGTGATTTAACAGCAAGAACTTTGAAATTAGGGTTATCTTTGTTAGGTATTTCAGTTTTGGAAAGAATGTGATTTATACCATTTTCAGAAAAGATTTTTACAATAGATAGTGAGTAGTAGGGTGGGCTGGGTATTGGGCGATAAAGCTCCGCTGAACGCTTTGCTACGCATGTGCCCCACAGAAGAAAAGTCATTTTTACAGAATATTTATTTCTGGGTTAACTTTTTTGTCTTCTACGATTTTGTAGTACAAACACAAATAATATAAGTATAAGTTCACAGAGATTTCTTGACTTTCTGACCACAGTTATAAAAATTTTAACCTGTATTGTACGGAGTAATTTTTTCCATACTTATACCAACGATCGCCTAATTTAGTATTAGTAATTTGCTTGTATTTCTATTCCTTATATGAAATCCGGTTGTATGACCAATGTATAATGTAGGATAGAAAAAGCGAGCTTGATAGAACTCCTTTAGGCTCTTTGCAGTCAGCAAGAATAGAAATAGCAATCAAATTAATCGGCGTTGCACTTATAGACACAATCATCACAAAACCCTCTACTGACTACTGACTATTGATTATTGACTACTAAATTTAAGTTAGTTATTTAACCGGATTTTATATTATTCTTTTTTCGTACAGAGTGCTGCATGTACTAAGGGAATAAAGTTAAATTTTCGATTTCATCAAGTATTAGGCTTCTGACAAAAATCATCAAAGTAATAGTAGATGATTCATCAAATGCACTACTAATAAATTATTTTGTTATTTTGGGTAGTCCTGTGTAGCAATGGTGAACCGAGGCTGAAACCCTTAGTGTGTCCTGTTCAAAATAATTATACAAAATCCGGTCCTGAATGCATGTACTTTTTCCAAATACCATTTTAACCTTTCTGCCCTCTGCCTTCTGCTTTACTCCTCGTAATAAAGCTCCTACTCAAATCGGATTTAGTATTACAATGCACCACTACATTATTGTTTTCCCCTATTACACCATTTTTAAGAATTCCTGCAATAACAAAGCCTTTATAGGAAAGATTTTTCAATCTCAATCATATCCTGATATCACATAATTCTTATGTATATTTGTAGGTATATATAGATAAATTGAAGTTAGTAATATGCTTCTTTAAGATCTACTATAATTAAGCTCATCTCCTAATAGTTAATCATTATTTCGCAAATTTTGGGAATAATTCTGATCTGCAATCGGATGCAGTGTATTCTAATTAATAGATAGAACTACTAATACTATCCTCTACAAATTTATGAAACTAAGCCTACAATAATAATAATATACTGTTTGGCAATAATTTCATTGTTAACTGATCAGCCTACTTAAGTGACAGTTAAGAAAATAATCACAGGTGCAAATATTAGATAAAAAATATTAATTAAGGGTGATGACAGCAATGAATAGTCATATTCATCTCAATCAAATTCGGTAATTTCACATCAATAGTTTTACTTTATAGCTATGCTAAACAAAAAAGTCTTAATCGTAGATGATTGTATAATTGTCAGAACCTTAAATTCACATATCCTGACCAAGATGGGATTAGATATTACATTAGCAAGTAATGGTTTAGAAGGGTTGGAAAAAGTTAAATTAGAGCATCCAGATTTAGTGCTTTTAGACATTATTATGCCTAAAATGAATGGCTATGAAGTTTGTCGTCAACTTAAATCTAAGCCTCAAACTATGGATATACCTGTAGTTTTTTGCTCTCATAAAAATGAAGAAGTTGATGTGTATTGGGCAATGAAACAAGGTGCTGATGGGTATATCAGTAAACCTGTGAAAAATTATGAATTAATGGCAGTAATGGCTAGGTTTAATATCATTAAAGATGTGAGTGATAAATATAGCAATCAATTTCTATATAAGCAGGGCTGTGTCAGGATTTTATCCCCAGAAATAGAATCAGAGTCTAATTTGACAGATTTTTTATCTATTCAACCTTCTATATCTGTAAATATTTGCTGAGAATTGGATCGATAGAGGAATTACAAACAATATAGCAGTTCTCATATTGGTGAAGTAAAAAGATTTATGATTTTGGGGAGTTGGGAGTCTGAAGTCAGAGTCAAATAAAAGTGTATCTAGTTAATTTGAGAAACGCTATATCTAAATATTTCATCTATTAATTCAGTAGATATTAGATTTTGTATCCCCCACCCCTCTTAATTAATTGTCTTAGATTAGGAGAGACTTAAATATCTCTATTCGTTAAAAAGCAATTAAATTTTTTCTTCTACCAAAATACACTGAGATATGAATTTATAGAAATTAGTTTTAAGAGAAATAACCCTGCTACAGAATTTCCTTGTCTCTCAAGAGGAGGGCTATAGCAAGCAATTACTCCTGCACCGGGCACTACTCCTAAAACAATTCCGCTGACACTAGACTTAGCTGGGATTCCTATTTCTACAGAATAACGACTAGATAATTCATATAAGCCACAAGTAGTCATTACTGCCTTAACTATGCAACAGTATTTTTTCCAGTCATAATTAGGAGATTTTACTAATAACACTCCGAGATTAGCTACATCAAAAATTGTTCCTGATCAACAACAGATTTGATTATAAGTATCTAGAGCAATTTTTGCATCTGTGATATAACCTACTTTTGATAATTTTTGAGCTATAGCTTGATTATTTTGATTAGGTAAAGACTCAACAGAGGCTAACATATCCTCATCTAAAAATAATTGACAATTTGCTTGATTGGCTCAACAATCAAGAAATGTTTGACAGCGTTCTGTAGCAGTATTTCCTGGTGCTAATGATGCCAGAGCGATCGCTCCACTATTAATCATGGGGTTTCTTGGCCATCCAGCATCAGCTTCCAGTTGTTCTAAGGAATTAAAAGATTTTTCAGAAGGTTTTATTCCGACTGTTTTAAATACAAATTCACTACCAAAGTTGCATAATGAATACAATAACAAAAAAGGTTTAATTACACTCATTAGAGGACACCTTAATTCGACATTTCCTAATGAGATAATTTTATTTTATATGCTATGTAAAGCTAGAGCAAAATTGTTGGGGTTAGGGTTAGCAAGTAAAGGAATATAAGTCGGCAATTTACCAGATTTACTTTTAGCTAATGCCTCTTGTACCCAAGCTTTTAGTTTTTTTTGGTTAATGGCTGAGATGAGAGAATTATTATATAATATCATTATAGTAATTTTGGTATTGCATCAGCAAAGTGTAGGGTAGCTCATCAAGCTCTACCAACTAATGAGATACCTCTAATATCAATTATCAAAAAGATTGCTATGAATAACAGCCCAGAAGTACCTCTAGGAGGTTACTTTTCCATTGCAATGATTTTTCAAAATAGTGTAACTGTATCTTGAGGTAGTGGTGCATAGTGATGGTCAAGTCAGAATTGTAGTGTGATAGTGATGTATGAACTTTCTGATTTTTCCACTTAACTTTTGATCATATACTCATATCTTACCATTACGATGCAGGACTACCTGTCTTGACATACTCCCGACGCTGCGCGATTGCGACAGGGCGGGATTCTTCAACCTACATATTACCGATTGCAGTTTTGGCTCCTGGTGTGCCCTCCCCCTGTGTGGATAGCGAACCTATTTTTTAAGTAGAAAGTCATAGCAGTGCTTATTTTTTCTTGAAGAAAATCATATTTAAGGTGGGCGAGGAGGATGCCTGCACCAAAACTGGGATAATTGATAATTTATTTCTGGGAAATCTCTAAATGCGGATGAAAGGACTTGAACCTTCACTTCCAAAGAAACTAGAACCTAAATCTAGCGCGTCTACCAATTCCGCCACATCCGCATAATTTCAATATAGCACACAAATTAAAGATTTTTACAGCAGACTTGTGACAAAACTGATAATTTCTCGAACAGAATCCTTCGTTTGGGTCCCTCTATTTATAATCTTTGATGCAGAATCTCATGCCCTGATTTTTTACAAGCCCCATCCGTCTACAGGGTGGGAGCATTGACTTTTGACTTATAGTTGTGGCGATCGCTAAATTAAAATCTAGAATCAGGCACTAGGAGCTAAAGCATTACGCATTAACCA
>JAJEAQ010000692.1 GCA_022822685.1 Trichodesmium sp. jk18x7bins.61 | reverse complement strand
TTTAATACAGGACATTCTTGTAAATTTTTCTCTATAATTGCAGTATAAGTGTCCTCTAACTTGACATGAATTGCTTCTGTAAAAGAGTCTCCTAATACAGCAATTCGTAAGCCATTTTCTGGTTTTGTTTTTGTGCGCTCGCGATCGCGGAATCCGCCCTATTCACTTTGAGTTCTGAAGGTATACCTTCTCCAGTCCAAAATGCTGTTGCATTTGGATTTCCTGCCCAACCTCGATTCTGATCTTTAGTAATATATAGAGAGTTACTTTCTGATTCTTCATCTCTTCCTGGTGGAAGGTATTCAATTCTTGCTACTCTTAATCCTATTTCTGCTACTATCACAGCAAATACAAATGCAGTAATTGTTATTCCCAGATTTACTACTAAATTCTTTAATCTCCTCATTTTTTGTGCTTACTAATTTTCAATCTTAAATGAGATGGTATTATTCTGATTTTTATCTCGATTTTCCATGACGCTTTTGATGGCATTAACAACATACTTTTCTAGTATTCTGTCTCCTGTAGGATTGTAGTGGCAGCAAGCATCTCTATAAACTATTTCTTTTTCTTCATCAAAAATATTCACACCGTTAAAGATATTAACATTAGCTTCCCATAAACTATTAACTCTAGATAATAAGGCTGGATAACCTTTTCTAACTCCTATAGAATAAGGATGACCTTCGATAATAAAATCTTTTTCTTCTGGCACAAATACTCTGGCAGTAGGATAATATTGATTTGGCTGAATAAAGTGAAAATACAAGATATTTTTATTGGCTAGAATCTGGCTCATTATTAGTGATGATTCATACCAATTTTCAGCTATTTTCTCGAAAGCTACCTCATCTTTTAACATAGCTGGCATCCTACTCAAATATATTAAACTGTCACTTTGATTCATATTGCTAGAATTTCTTGCTATCTTTTCATCATAATTGATAATTTCTTTTTGGTAGCCTTCCATTAGTCCTTTTACTTGCAGACTTCTCACACTATGGCACAAAGCTAATTTACAACTTTCTAATTTATTAATAGCTGTGACTAAATTCTGTTTCTGTTCACTAATTTGAACAATTGTTTTCATTACTGATAAATCATCACTAGCTAACTTTGTTAAAGGTAGAATATGTTGTATGCTTGGCAAGGATAGCTCTATTTGTGCTTGATTATTTTGGTGAGATAGTGCTACTTCGTTAAAGCCATCTATATTGATGACCATATCAAATTCTTGGCCAAGAGAAAGAAAATAATTTAAAATCAATAATTGTTGTGGTTGTTTATAACCTCCACTAGCAAAAGATAGAATAATTATTTCTTTATTTACTAACTCAGGTATAGTTTTTAAGTTTTTTATAAATTCTTCATTACCTCTAGACTTATTAACATGGATATTGACAGCAAAGCTATTAGCAACTGAACCACCAAAGACTCCAATAATAAATTGATTTTTATTCGTTTTGAGTAAGGGATAATTGTACTGAGATACAAAGCCATAATTGTTAACTCTAATTCCCCATTGTTGCTGGCTAAAATTTCCTCCCTTTACTACATAGCCAAAGAATGGGTGTATTCGCTCTAATATTGATTCACTATCTAAACTTATATCTAGCCGAGTTCCTGTTTTTTCTAAATCTTCTCTAACTTTTGATGTAGTATTTTTTATTGTGTAAAATAATTGATTTTCTTGGGAATAATAAAATCCTAATGATACAGCCTCTAAACCCATAAATGCTAAGATTAAATTCATGGTAACTAGACTGAATCCTGTGGTTATTCTCTGGAGCAACTTCAAATTTTTCATCAATAATAACTGTTCGATACTATCCCTATCATCTTAGATCGGCGTTGAGAGGAAACTAGCCAGCGCATAAACTACTTTCTTATGAAGAAGGAAGGGGATAGGGAGACCAGAAGAGCTACGGATAAATTTGGCTCTGTGACTCAAGCGACTACCTAGCCCATATTATCATTTGCGATTTAGTGTGAGGTTGTTAAACATATTGGCGAGTTTTTATTTGCTTGATTTTATTAATCACTTTTTTTGATTATTCAGCCTAGTTGTATATTGTTCACATAGATAATTTGTCATGATTTCCCCTACCAATTTATGACCTTTTATATTCCAATGACCTGCACAGGGTATTGTATTTTCAAAACCATGAAAACATTGACTAGTTTTCTTGGCTTCATTCCAAATCGGTCCAGCTAAAGTATAAACTGGTATACCTTTCTCTTTGCCAAACTTTTCTAGTCTCGTATCTGGGTAGAATAAATTTTGCACATTCAAAGATTTCCTCAATTTATCATGTTTTTCAACGTCTGGTAAAACTTGATGAGAATCACTTACTGTTATGACCATAAAATCTGCTCCTTTTTCGTAGACTTCATCTCTCATTAATTCAATCAAACCTTCAGTTACTTTCCAGGTTTCTTCCCACTCTGAATTTTGTTTTGGTTCTCGGTAAAAAGCCATATTAATCTCACTATAATCTTTGAGATATTGACGACGTTTCGCATCAATATCAACTTTTCTAATTAGCTGTAAAATTCGATAGTTTTTCACTAACCAGTATGGTAGTAAATCTATTAAAGAGAAAGCGTAACGGTCTCTCTCCCAAAACTCTAAATTACGAAATGACATATCTACTACAAGTTGACCATTTTGATAAGTAAAATAGGGACGCAAATGATCATGCTCTAAGGCGGGATGATTATTAATGAGGTCGTTACCAGCATAAAAAGCTAAAATTACTAAATCTGGCGAATAATCCCAAACATGATGTCGTAAAGTCATTAATTGTTGTGCTGTACCATAACCTTGTACTCCAAAATTCATTACTTCCACTTTTCTGTCTTTTAATACAGGACATTCTTGTAAATTTTTCTCTATAATTGCAGTATAAGTGTCCTCTAACTTGACATGAATTGCTTCTGTAAAAGAGTCTCCTA
>JAJEAQ010000247.1 GCA_022822685.1 Trichodesmium sp. jk18x7bins.61 | reverse complement strand
GAGGTAGTGCTGGTTTAGGGGTGTTCTTTCTCCTGGATGGTGGGGTTTTAACTTGCGTTTGATGAGCAGTTTTAGCTGTCTGTAGGCTTGAGTAGGGGTGAGTGGCGGTTTTTTCTCCGTCATCGGTTGGAGGCTTTTTTTATTTGGTAGGGCTTGTAGCTGCCCCTGGGCTTGGCTAACGTGGTTTTAATGAATTCTACTCACCCACAAGGTTACTTGAGTTATCCACTAACTGAAGTTATTGGCTTCATGTGTGTTAGGGGACGACCATTTATATCCTAGAAACTAGGTTTAGTGGTCAACGAGTCGCACGGGGGCATAGTATTCAGTAGGAAAAATCAATAAATCTCCAGAATCAGAAAGACTTTGCCAATTAGTAAATAATCCTGCTAAGAATTCCTCAGTTAGTTTCGGGTTGTGCATTCCAGGGCAAATTATTATAGTCATATGATCCAGAATAAATATTACTAACTTCAGTTACCTCCACTGAAAATAGCAATCATTTGAGGTATAGTTCTCGGTGAACTGATATAATTATTTCCCTGACAAATTAATTGTGTAGAGCCTCCACCATCTAACATAATTACTTGAGCTGCACCAAAACTTTTTAATACTTTAGCAGTATGAGGTTGGGTGGATTGCTCAGAAGTAAAAATTAAAACCGTTTCATTGAGGCGATCGCCATCTTTATCTTGAACTCCAATAAATGTTCTACCTGTTTTGTCTTCAACTCCTTTATCAGCATTTTCTTGTAAACCAACAATTATATTAGGTGCTGTTGATATTTGCCAAGACATGGGATCAAACTTAGTAATTGATGCTCTATCATTCCAGACTGCTAACATTAATTTTTCATGGGGAAATTCTATTTCTCCTGCATAACCATCACTAACTATATTCCCATCTGACTTAACTGGAAATGCTAATCCTGTAGAAGAGTTTTGATCATTTCTAAAAAATTGACCGTTGCTGATGCAAAATAAACTTGGATTTACTACAGATAAATCAGACCATACCTGTGATATTGTTTGACGTTCAAACTGTGGATCGTTACCACCATAGGCTCCTTGCTTACTACCTAAATTTGTAATTTTTCCATAGATAAATTTAATTTCTCCACCTAGACTTAAGTTAACAACTTGTACATAGTCTAAGTCTTTTTGATAAAGAGTTGTACCCTGAGAATTACTAATAACCTGGAAACCTAGAGATAGAGGATTTTTTGAGTTACTTCTGGCATCTTGTGCATCGAATAAGTTTATTATTGTCAGAACAGTAATTATGAAAATTAATCCTGCTAAAGTGAGATGATTTTTATTCATATTATAGTTGGAGCGAACGGAGGCTGGTCATCAAAAGCTATCAATTCAAGTAAGGCAAATGGAATCAGAAGGTATTAGCCAAAATTTAATATGTATTAATAAAGCTACAGAAACTATGAACAGCAGAAGAAACCAATATTTTTTTCCCATCCATATAATTTTGAAATAATGAATTATTTGACATACTCCCGACGCTGCGCTGAAGCTACACCGAGGGATTCTTCTTTCAGGGAGCCGACAGGCTCAACCGAAATATTATTGATATCAAGCTCCTATTTCAACCGTATTTAGTATTAGTAGTCAGGAGTCAGGAGAGAGCTGACTCCTTCTGCCTCTGACCACTCATATTTGCCCTTGGTCATACATAGTTAAACAAAAATTAATCAAATTAGTCTAAAAAATCTACTTATCGCTGTAGAATACACCAGATGTCAATCGATTAATTTTAGCTGACCCTTTCCCTCCTGCTGGATTTTATTCCTAATAGCACATAACGATATTGTTGTCAATTAAAAATCATAAATTATATACATCTATGGAAAATCAACTATATAACTTATCAATGCTAGAAGCATACAAATTTTGATAAATTTCCTAACTATTCATAGGTATTGAATTACCTTTAATATCATGTCCGGTTAAATAATTATACTTTGATGTCAGGAAGTTAGAGGGCAGAAGGCAGCTATGCTAAAGGGTTTCTTCCAATTGTGACTTGATTTTATACACTTTCATGTGGCGAGGTGGCTCAACGATGCTACCGGACATAATATAACAACCAATGATTTAAAAGTAAAAAAAATGCCAAATCCTAGAAATATTGCTTTATATCCATTTTACAAAACCTTAAAACAGCCATTTAATCAGTTCCGCAGAAAAGTATTACTACTAGGATTTATTCTACTTGGTATAGCAATTATAGGAACAAAACAAGAGTTAGTAAAAGCTCAAGAAAGCAAAATTAACAACCAACAAATAGCTTATGTCAGCAACTGGCAAAATGCCTCTTTCCCAGTAGAAAACTTTCAAGGATATACTTCGCCCTTTGGCCCCCGTGGTGGAGGATTTCATTATGGATTAGATTTAGCAGCTCCCCAAGGAAGTTATATCCGAAACTGGTGGACTGGCAAAGTTGTAGAAGTATGGGAAGATGCTCGATGTGGTACTGGCGTTGTCATCAAATCAGGTGATTGGGAACATGTCTACTGTCACCTTCAAGGGGGTGTAGAAACTCATACTGCTTCACGTTATTTAGTAGATCGTGCTGGTGGAATTATACTGCTTCAAGGTCAAGTTGTGCCCGCAGGAAGTAGAATAGCTAGAGTCGGAATGACTGGTCGTACAAGTGGCCCTCATCTGCATTGGGGTTTGAAATATGGTGGTCATTGGGTAGATCCTGGTTTAATTTTGCGAGAGATGTACGCTCAACAAACTCGAAATTTATCAAGCATGGAGCGTCGTTGAATCAGGCATCTATTTTGTGGCCTCGCATCGCAACTACAAGGCTAATTATTATATGTATTTTACCGAACATGATAATCGCCAGAGGTAAACCTTCTGCTTTCTGCCTTTGTTGTTAAACTCAGAATCAATCTTCATGTTTCCTAATTTTTGGCCTCAATTAACTGAAAGTCTGACTGAATCTACATCTATTTCTTTTGCTCAAAACATTCAGCGTCAACCTTACCTGACTAATTAATCCTCAAGCGATCGCTATTCATCTTTCATTGCTTCTGGAAAACTCTAATTAATCAACCTGTAATTTTAGTAGGTGCTTCTATGGGGGGGTACTGCTGCTATTGACTTTACTCTCACCCACCCGGAAATTGTGAAAAAGTTAGTACTAATCGATAGTGCTGGCATTAAAAATAATCTGATTATTAGTAAGTTTCTCTTTCCGCCACTCGACTACTTAGCGGCAGAATTTTTGCGTCGCCCTCAGGTACGAGAAAATATTAGTCGCTCTACTTATTTTGATAAAAGTCTAGCCACTTTAGATGCGAATATTTGTGCTGCATTACATCTAGAAATGCCTAGCTGGAATCAAGCCCTAATTTCCTTTACTAAAAGTGGGGGATATGGTAACTTTCAACCAAAATTGCCATTAATTCACCAGCAAACATTGATTTTATGGGGAGAGAATGATAATATTTTGGGCGCTGGTGATGCAGATAAGTTGCAACAGGCGATCGCTAACTCTCGACTAATCTGGATTCCTAACTGTGGTCATGTTCCTCACTTGAAAAAACCACAAATTATTGCTAGCCATATTCTTGATTTTATCAGGTAAGCGCGTAGAATTCATTAAAACCACGTTGGCCAAGCCCAGGGGCAGCTACAAGCCCTACCAAATAAAAAAAAAGCCTCCAACCGATGACGGAGAAAAAACCGCCACTCACCCCTACTCAAGCCTACAGACAGCTAAAACTGCTCATCAAACGCAAGTTAAAACCCCACCA
>JAJEAQ010000583.1 GCA_022822685.1 Trichodesmium sp. jk18x7bins.61 | reverse complement strand
ATCAGAGCAACACACTTTTTTTGATATTTTCCTTCTATCCTTACATATTTAGGACTACCGATTTTTTATAGTAATTAAGCGCACATCAGAGACGGTTTATCAAGCAAATATTAAGAGAGCTAGACTGCTGAATTTTGTGGGTTACGGCGGAAAGTAAAATCTCGGTGAGTACAAAGAGATATCCCTGCCTAGCCCACCCTACACAAGAGTTTAACCTGACTTTTACAAACAGTCTCTAATATCAGGCATCCTACAATATTAAAACCTTCTTCCTTTGTTTAAATATATCGTGTCAACTGCACTCGATAACGTTCTTTTTTCGTAATAGCAACTTCTCCTATTTCGAGTCTTCCTTTACCTCGAATAGCAACTAAATCTCCAGTTTTTACTGTATAACTTGCCTGACTAACTTCTTTCCAATTCACCCGTACATCTCCCCCATCAATTAAATCAACCATTTTACTACGAGACATACCAAAACCAGCCGAAGCGATCGCATCTAATCTCATGGATGCTTCGACAGTTGTTAATTCTTTCTTTTTAGGCTCTCTAATTTTTAATTCACTCAATTCTATCGGTCTGATAGTAACAGGAACAGACCGTACTTGTTTGAGATTCATTTCTAAATATTCCATCAATTCAGGTATGACAATTGCCTGAGCACCATGTTCTCCTAAAACAATCATATCACCCGTTTTTTCTCTGACAATTCCAGTTCCTAACATAAAACCCAGAAAGTCTCGGTGAGTAGCAGTATCAAACAAAAAATTTCCTTCAATATTAATAGCTGCTAATTCTACATTAGAAGTATCAATAGGTAATTCTGAACGAGCGATCGCTAATCTTTTTCGTTCGGCTTGAGGATAACCGCCCCAGGCGACAATCTCTACTTCAGTTAACTTTTGAAAAATTGATTCTGACTCAAATATTTCTGGTGGTGATAAAAAATCACTCTGAATAATTTCCCAAGTTCTTAAAGCTTGTTCAGCTAAGTCAATTATACGAGTAATAGTTTCGCGATTTTCTATTCCTTTTAGCAGTTCTTCTTTCGGTAACATTAGTTAGTTTTGTATTGTTAATCTCAATAAGTAGGTTTGAAAATAGACCGAGTTTTGGAGCCGGCAGGAAGTTGGCTTACTATGCAAAAATCGAGGCGCTAAAGCGGAACTACAAACCCTGGTTTTTATAAGTAATTAAATGAGTATAATGTTTTACCCTATATCCTAAAATCCTGATCTTGTTAATTCCCACTTTAATATACCCTTAAAATCACTTACACATTGCATTTCCAATTTTTCCAGAATTTTAATAGAAGGAATATTATTTGAGGGGCAACTAGCAACAATTTTTTTAAGTAGATTGAGCGATCGCCCATTTTACTAATGCTTGTACTGCCTCAAAACCATAACCTTGATTTCGATATCCACTCAAAATGTTATAGCCCATATCTACTTTGCCATTGTCATCAGGTTTACCGCAAAATCCTAAATCGCCAATAATAGTTTTTTCTGCACTATGAATAATTAACCAAGCTCCCCAGCCAAGTCGAGAAGAATCTTTAGCTAACTGAGCAAAAAAAGGTAAAGCATCCTGCACTTCTTCCCAAGGCCAATCACCAGGCCGTCTCACATCTAATATTTTTCGATTTCTAATTTATTATTTATTGCAGCCTGCACGATTTCTTGAGAATAGGGTATAAGTTCAAGATGTGGAGTTTCAAGAGTTAACATCAGAGATTGTTTGTGAAACTCAGATTAAATTCTTGCATAGGGTGGGTGAGGGGTCAATATTTCCTCCTATCCACCATAATTTTAGTTTGACGCCGCCGGCCACCAGAATTAAACACTCTAGCTATCTTAATATTTGCTTGACAAACAGTTTATAACTGGCGATTCCGATCAAAAGTATTTGATCAGAATATTGAGAGTTCTTATATCAATTTTATCTAGTTTTACTACATCAATCTGTTTGATAGTAGTCAGTTGAGCAGGTAATAATATATCTCTCGGTAAACTGAAAGTGGAGGAAATTACTATGCATAAATCATCAATTGTTCTGATTTTTGATTAAAATGTGGGAATTACTAAAAGCTCTAATTTCAGCTAGTGAATATATGCCTCATGGCAATTGTTATCTTTGGCAGACTCCATTGGTGTGGTTGCACATTATCAGTGATTTGCTGATAGCGATCGCCTATTTTTCTATTCCAGCAATGTTGCTGTATTTCCTATGTAATATCATGTTCGGATGATTAAGTATAATAAAATTGGCAGGAATTCGGAGTTAGAAGTTAGGAGGCGCTGAGGGAAAAAGGGCGTTGCTGAAACTGGGTATGAATTCCAGCAATTGAACAACTGAAATAGCTCCCATCATGAGGTATATAATTAATAGGCAATTGACGATTCATACCTTCATTCAGCAACGCCAGAAAAAGAAGGTATAAGCAGTAAAAAGTTTTTTATCACTAATTAAGCGGACATTATGTAAACGAAAAAAAGAAGTTCCATTTCTGGGAGTATTTGTTTTATTTGGAGGGTTTATTATTCTGTGTGGCCTTGGTCATTTAATCGAAGTTTGGACATTCTGGTATCCTGTTTACTGGCTCTCAGCCGTGGAACAAGGAATAACTGCTTTGGTTTCCTGCTGTACAGTTTTAGAAATGGCGACACTTTGGCCTCAATTTTTAGCTTGAAAAACACCGAAACAACTAGCTATCTGCTGCGGTATACCCTTGAATGTTCTCTGGTTTAAACTGATACAAAGTGCGAGTTGCCAAACGAATTAAAGCTTCCGAACCGTTAACAACAATGAGATACTTACTAGCCTTGAGGCGGTTACGATAAGGCAAAGCATCACCACTACCAACAATCAAACCAACTCCACCACCCACAAAAGTTCCACCCATTGCATCAGAAATAGCACCCAATAAACCACCAATAGGTACTCCTGTAGATGTAGTGATCAAATTACGATGAGGCGATGGTTTCATTATAATGATGAATAAAATACCAAATAGCACCTAAATGATTTTCTAGTTTTTTAGAAAAAGATCAAGTCTGACTACCGATAAATTCTTTGAC
>JAJEAQ010000088.1 GCA_022822685.1 Trichodesmium sp. jk18x7bins.61 | reverse complement strand
GTTATTATCAGGTTTTGAGTTACGATATTTCCAGTCCAGATAATTTGAATAGACTACCTGGTTGGAAGCAATTTGAATTAGAAAGTTCAAGCATGCTTTCTTCAGAAACTAATATTTATGTAATTTTAGCTGCGCCTGAAAAAGAGGAAAATTTAGGTATACCGCAAGTGTGGAAACCTGTAGCTGTGAGTCCGCAAATGCCAGAAAATTTACCAGATAATCAGACCGCTATTAAAGGTCAATTTGATAGTTGGAGAATTAAATATGGCTTAGAAACTTATTATATGCCGGAGGATAGAAGAGAAGAAATTAATCAGGATATTCAGACAGTACAAGGTAGTATTGACTCAGAAGGTGATATACCTTTTGTCGTAGAAGTAAAAGTGAATTCTCAAGGTAAAGCAGTACCTTTAAGTTTGTGGGTGCGCGATCGCAACTACAAGTTTTAAATCAAAGAAGCACAAAACACTAAGAGATTGTTTGTAAAACTGAGATTAAATCTTTGCGTAGGGTTTGCCCAGGGCTCGATATCTCCTTGTAATAAGACCTCGCCCGTAAGGGCGGGGTTTGAATAAATAATTTTAGTTGTCCGCCGCCGGCCACCAGAATTCAATATTTTAGCTATCTTAATATTTGCTTTACAAACAGTCTCTTAGGAAACTTAGTGAGAGTTGCACGGACTCAGAATAATATCGCCGGAATTTATCTCAATCAAGCTAAATATTTTAAAGCATTAGAATATTATCAGCAAGCTTTACAGACATTTCAAGAACTAAAAAATATTCAAGGTGAGGCGGCGACTATTAATAATATTGGTTTGATTTATCAAGAGCTAGGGCAGTATGAACAATCCTTATAATGGTATCAAAAAGCTCTGAAAAACCATCGTAATAATGGCAATCAAAAAAGTGAAGGAGATACTCTAAATAATATTTTGTTAACTTATAAACTGCAAAAAACTATGACAACGCACTAGCATATTATCAACAGGCTTTAAGAGTTAGAAAACAAATAGACGAAAAGCTGGAATCGGGCAAACCATGAATAATATAGGTTTAGTATATGAACAAAAAAGCGAATATCAAACAGCACTAGAATATCTCCAGCAAGCGCTAACGATTTTTCAGCAAATAGGGATAAAACAGAAGCAGGGCGTACCCTTGATAGTTTAGGAACAGTTTATAAAAGTCTGGGAGAATATACTCAAGCAGAAGAAAACTATCGTCAGGCTTTAATTATTCAAAGAGATCTAGGCGATCGCGCCAGTGAAAGAATCGCCCTCAGCAATATTGGTGATTTATTAATTGCCGAAAAACAACCCGAATTAGTAATTATTTTATACCATTTCACTAAATGCCTGTCACATATAAAGCCTCTATAATGAAATTCCATCCTGTTAAACAAGCAATCTCATATCGAGTCAAATTATTCAGAATTTTCTCTAAGTTTTCTCTGAAATCCTCGCTTATTGTTAAATAGTTCCCACTTCAATTTTTCTTTGATTTGTTCCATAGTCTTTCTCTGGGATTCACTTCCCTCCAGTATGGAGGAAACTCCTCCGATAGGAGGCTCGCCTCAAAGTCAAGTAAGGCAGAGAAAGCTTGTAACAATTCATCGAATGCTTTACGGTTTAGTCCAGTTAATGCCCTTAATAGGCGGTCTTCTTTTAGCACTCGATTAATATTCAGCATTTTCCCTTCTCTTTTCCAACACTCATCTTTAACTTTACATTAAAAAGCGACAAGTCTATTAATTTAGTAGTTTTGAGCGCTTGTCGAATTGGAATAGGGGATCTTTTAGAAGATGGTTCCGAAATTTTAGGGTTAGGTTATCAGATGCAACAGGCGGGGGCAAAAGCATCAATCGCTAGCTTGTGGCAAGTGAACGATTTAGGAACACAAGTGCTGATGATTAGTTTTTATGGCGTTGCTGAAACTGGGTATAAACTCCACCAATTGAACAACTGAAATAGCTCTCATCATCAAGTATGTAATTAGTCGCCAATTGACGATTCATACTTTCATTCAGCAACGCCGTTTTTATCAGGCTTTGAAAACAGGGAATGCTAAAAAAGCGGAAGCATTACGGCAAGCACAGTTAGCATTGATGAGTGGAAATATTAACAGTGAAGAGGATACGAAAAAATTGAGGCATCCTTATTATTGGGCGCCATTTATTTTGATTGGTAATGGTTTATAAAATTAGTAGTATGGCGGACAAAGAGTGATTTATATATGTGAAAAGCCAAGTTGGAAAGATTTGCCCACCAGAACTATTGTCAAGTCAAAAGTTAAAATTGTAGGTTGGGTAGAACGATAGTGTTAGCGAAGCTTAACCGTAGGATAAACCCAACACAACTTTGCATAATACCATTTTGAAAAAGTAATGCTATATAGAGTGATTTATATATTGACATACTCACTCCGTTGCCCTAACGCGACAACGCGGGATTCTGGGCACTTGTACAAACTCACCCACTTAACACCATCATAAATCAACCCGAGAACAACTCATGCATAAATTGTTCTCAGTAGGCTGTATCTCTACATCCTCTAATGGTAGTACTATTTCATCTTCTATGTGCAGATATACCACCCATCTACCACTGTGAGGTGTCTATCCCTGACTCCCTGGAGATGAGGAACAATTTTTTTATAATTAGTACTCTACCGATGGGGGACAGATTTACACAAAAACGACTGCGCTCTTCTTTTGTGTTCTCTGCATTTCCCCCATCGGGAGCTGTGATTGTTCTGTAGTCATGATGATTTTTGTCTGAGGGGAAGTTATTCCGATTATATGAGGCGCGTGTGTGCTTGTCTTTTGTTGTTTTGTCTGGGGGAATGACATTGGGGATAAATAGAATATAGGTTGTTTTGTCTGGGGGAATTATTTAGGGAATTGGTTTGATGTCTGCTAATTGATAGATTGAGGGGAGTCGGGTTGATTGGTGTGGGTGTGCCTTGATTCTAGTGAGATGTTTCTGCTGATTTATATTGCTTTGTGGTGATTTTGAGCTTGGTAGTATGGGAATTGGGAGTTGGGAATTGGGAATTGGGGCTAATTCTCTCCCCTTCTGCCCTACCAGCAGTTCGACCCCTGCCTCTCGCGGCTCCTGCTCTTTCCCGCGGCTCCTAGCTCTGCGCCTCCTAATTCCTAAAAATAGTTATTTTTTTCGGGACTTCTCTACATGAAGGGTGTTTATGGGGTTTGAGTTTGTGTTTGTGTGTTGGTTGTTTGGTTGTTTGGGGTGGGTTTTATGTCTACTGCGATTATAATGTCTGTTAAATACTTGATGTGTATCTGGGGCTGTTATTCTGAGGCGACTTTATTGGGAGAGGGCTTATTTTTTTTGCTAGTTTGTTAAAAGAAGCCCTTTCCGTCTATTTTATCCCCTCGGCGTCCCTCTTGTCAAGGATAGAATTTAATCCTTAGGGGCGCGATCGCTCTTGTATAGTTAAAATTGTAGGCGTTGCTGAATCAAGGGATGAATCTTTGGAAATACATCCAAGCCTATAATTCATCCCGCAAATATGCAACGCCGATGATTTGATTTACAGAAAATACTTTAATTATTTCCCCAACTTTTCCGCAGTTGAATTTATCCCCACAGCAGATTTTCAATCTAGCTTTATAGGAAAGCTTTAATTTGACTCAAAAGCAGAAATATTGGATATTCTATTTCCTCAAAAAGCATTAATTCTGACTCCTGACTCCTCATCTATAATACTACTTTTTGAAGTACAGAACGTAGGTTATAATGGTATATTAGTCAAAATAAATCCCTGACTTATTGTCATGTATCGCCAGCTATTTTACCATAAAAAAATGAGTATTAAAAAGAAACCCAAAAACTCCCGTAACCGTCAGATGGGAAATGCCTTATTAATTCTGGCAGGTGTGTTATTCGCAGCATACTTCTTATTAGTGCCAAAACTAACCCCACGTCCAAAACCACGTCTTGTTCCTTATAGTTTATTTATTCAACAGGTAGAAAATGGACAAGTAGTAGGAGTTCAAGTAGATGATGAAAAGATTTTATATCTTCTCAAAGGAATAGAAGAGCAGCGAGGGCCTTTACTGGCCACTACTCGCATAAATGACCCGGAATTACTGAAACGTCTAGAAGAGAATAACGTTAAATTTCAAGCAGCACAACCTGAAAGTGCCTGGCCTGCTATTCTTTTAAATTGGGTGATTCCGCCGATCATATTAGTAGCAGCATTTCAGTTTTTTATGAATCGCGGTCCTCAAGGTTCCCTGTCTATGAGTAAGAGTAAAGCTAGGGTTTATATAGAAGGAGAATCAGAGAAAATTACCTTTGCTGACATCGCTGGAGTAGAAGAAGCAAAGACAGAATTAACTGAAATTGTAGACTTCTTAAAATCACCTCAACGGTTCACTCAAATTGGTGCCAGAATTCCTAAAGGATTGTTATTAGTCGGCCCTCCGGGAACTGGTAAAACTTTATTAGCAAAAGCAGTTGCTGGAGAAGCAGGAGTAGCATTTTTTAGTATATCTGGTTCTGAATTTGTAGAACTATTTGTTGGTACTGGGGCAGCACGAGTTCGTGACTTATTTAAACAGGCAAAAAAGAAAGCTCCTTGTATTATTTTTATTGATGAAATTGATGCAATTGGTAAGTCAAGAAGCAGTGGAAATTATTACAGTGGTAGTAACGATGAACGAGAACAAACTCTCAATCAATTGTTGACAGAAATGGATGGTTTTGATGCAGGGTATATGACCGTAAT
>JAJEAQ010000221.1 GCA_022822685.1 Trichodesmium sp. jk18x7bins.61 | reverse complement strand
CTTGGCGGGTGGTCCTCGCCTATTGCTTCACCCACATTCTGATCTCAGTTATCCGATCTGTATGGGAACACAGTCGCTGGACTCTAGCCATACTCCCTTAGTTGCTAAGGATTCCTGCTAGAAACGAGTCACACTAGGCTTATTTCTACAAGCCCCACCGTCTACACGGTGGGTGAGTTGACTAGCTCCAATTCTCCTCCGTGTCTGCAATACTAGTGGTGGGGAAGAGTTGGAACACTTAATTTTGTACTGTCATATGAGTCATGGAAATAATCATCTCGTGTCACGCTTTTCGCCCCTTACCGCCAATCGTCAAAAGATGTCCTTTTGGCAGCAGATCAATCAGCAGGTTTGAAAATAGACCAAGAAGCGGGAAATACTTGGTGTCTAAAGCTAAGAGATTTTTAATTTTTATGTAAAGTATTGTATCACAACAGCATTTCTTATAGTGCGGCGTGCATCCTGCCCAATTCGTTTCTTAGATTATATATTTTTCCAGCAGATTCAGCCTGGATTTTGCTGATATGTTTAGGCTTTTAAGTGGCGATCGCTCCCTAATACCCCAACAAGGAAGTCAAAATTCAAGCATTCAAAAGTATTATTTGGTAAGGCTTTGAGTATTTCGTCACTGGTTATACCAATTACTAAAAACTTTGATGTACGAGTATTTTTTATTTCCCAATACTATATATAGTCGCCAATCCCCGCTCTTTGGTGATTTGGTGATTTTACCACTTATTTTTTGCTCCAAGCAAGGATAGCATTTTTTTTGATAATTGGTATTAGTTATTTCTGCGGTGCTGCACTAATGGTAAAGATAAAATTCAAGATTGCTAGAAATATATCATCCAAATATCAATTGAGCTGAAAAATCAAATTAGTAGTAGTCATCTGGGTACTGATTTTGCTGTTGATATTTTTCTGAGTTGTCCCTAGGGTATTTGAATTGAGACTCAAAAGGATAGTATGATTTTTCCGGCCAACTGGCTGCTTCATTAGAGGAATAATTGTAGCTAGGGATTTGAGTTTTAAAGTCAGATGGATAATACGGTTTTTCTGACCATGATTTTTCTTTATTATAGTCATACCCAGAATTAGGTAAAACATCATCTTGGTCAAAACTTGGCTTCGGCAATTTGTTCAATTGTGGTGGAGTTACAGAGTAACTTTTGACTGAAGGAGAATCAAATAGAGGAATAGAAGGATTATGATTTCTGAAATTATAATTTGACTCATTCTTCAGAGTTTCTAGTAAATTACCTGCCCTCAAAAAGGCCATTTTTTTATTGTTTTTTGTATGACTATAACGCAGTGTAATCTCAAAACCTATCCATCCAAAAGTTGCTGCTGTCAATCCAAACAAAAAAACAATCATTAATTGTAAAGAAAGTTGATTAATCCAACTAAACTTATTTTCAAAATAGCTATTACTACAAAACCGAAAATGATTATGTTCTATATTTCTTTGACTAACAGCTTGATTTGTTGTTTTCTTAGGAAAGGATTTAACTAATCTATTTTTAACATGTGAATCTGAGTTTATCTCCATTATTTTTTCATTATTACTCACTACAAATACTCCCTCTGTCGGAGATTTATTTTGATTGTTTACCTCTATTATATTTGATTGCTTCAATAGAATTACCAACCATTGAGCAATAGTTTGAGGTCGTTTTTGAGCTTCTAGTTCAAGTCCTTTAACAATAGTATTCTCAATAGCTGAAACAAAATTAGGTGGAAATAATTTGAGTTCTTGGGTAGAAAATCTAATTACTTGGGGAACAGCTTGAGTTAGCCTTAAAGGTGCAGGAGTAGGAGCTTTACCAGTGAGTAAAAAGTATAATGTAGCTGTCAAAGCATAAATATCTGTTGCTGGAGTTAACTTCTGCTGTGGATCAGATTGTTCCGGTGGTGCATATCCCACAGAAAATAAATTAGTATGAGTTTGTTTAATTCCTGGTGTTAAATCACAGGCTATACCAAAATCAGTTAGTACCACTGTATTAGTTCCAGCTCGCCTGATAATATTCTTAGGTTGTATATCCCGATGTAAAAATCCATTTTTGTGAACTACTGATAAAGCTAAGGCAACTTGATGTATGTAATGAACAGCTTGATTTGGATGTAGATTATGGCCAGACTGTATTAATTCAGCCAAATTTTGACCAGGAATATAGTCCATTACCATGAAGAATAACTCATCTTCTTCAAACAAATCCCATACTTTCACAATATTGGGATGTTGAGAGTTAGCCAGAAGATGAACTTCAGCTCTAAATTGATGCTGAAATTTCGCAAAATCTTGGTGATAGTATAGACTTTCATTGAGAGTTTTGAGAACAACAATTTGGTTCGATTGATGATGAATGGCTCGGTAGGTTATACAAAATACTCCCTCACCTAAAATACTATCAATAGTGTATTTGCCTTTTTGAAGGACAACTCCTTTCTTGAGATTCATAAATACTAAATTTTAAGAAAAGCCTTACTAGTTAGAATCAACAGGAGTCAGCAATACTGGTAGACTGAGCTAAGAAAATGAATCAGATGGGTATTTAACCAATTTCTGGTCATAGACAGAAACCGATCATCTCGAAAGAGTCTAACGATTTTT
>JAJEAQ010000770.1 GCA_022822685.1 Trichodesmium sp. jk18x7bins.61 | reverse complement strand
CAGGTCAAGCAGTAGAAAACTTGGACAACATCAGTTATTTAGAGGACAACAAACAGGTAGTCAAGGTCAAACATTGGACTCAAGAATTGTATTATTTACATGGGTTACAGCGAGAAAAAAATTTCTATCTGCCCACAAGGGAGCTTACTGGTGACGTGGCAATTGATGAAAATAATGCAATAATCTTGTTTCTGTACTACGTTGTGCTATTTCATTTTACAGGTGAGAAGTGGGAAAAAACAAATATATCCGCAAATCATGAGATCTACATGTTTAATGCTGCACATCTGAGAGGGAATCAGCTCTTAATAAGCGGTAAGAACATAGAACTTGATGTGTTCCATCATATTTACGAAGACAGTGGTTCTGGTTATGAACAGACAGGAAGTATAATACAAGCATCTTATGAGACAGCATGGTCATCATTTATAGATCAGGAAGTAATAGTCATCTCAATGCTGGATCTAGATTGTTTGCCTTCGGGCTATATATACTAGTTAGAAGATGATAATTGGACAGAAAAAAAGAAATTGGTGTCAGAGCAGGCAGAGGAATGTAATTTTCAACTGTTCAGCTATCATTTAGATAATGATGTAGCAATTTTCGGAGCTGGTTGGGAGGATTACGGTTTTGGTCGTGTCTATATATTAGAATTAGTGGATAGTGAATGGGAACAGAAACAGATACTGACACCCAACAATGAGACTTCCCAATTTGGCTATTCGGTAGCTATTGCTGAGTTTTGGATCGTTGTGGGAGCGTGGGATGACATCCATATTTACCATTTACAAGAAACCAATTGGCAGCTACACCAGATTATTACTTCTCCTAATGAGATGCAGGTATTCGGCTATTTTGTAGGCATTGGCAACAATTTAGTTGTTGTAGGAGCATTGGAACCCATTCCTGATGGCGGTTATGGCGCTCTTTATCTTTACGAATTGGTAGATGACAAATGGTATCTAGCTGACAAAGTGCAGCCGAGTGCTGAAGAGGTACCACCTGAGTATCCCTGGTTTGATCATCTGTCTTTCGATGGCAGCCGGGTGATATTAGGAAGTGAAGGCCTGATTAGTGCTATTATTTATCAGGTCGTCAATACAAAAAGTCCAGTAGGAGGAACTCACAAATTAAGGCCTTTGTAATCGGAAAGTTGTCACACAAGGTCCTAGAATTTTCCTGGTCAATATCTCCGGACTTACGCAAGGACACTAGACTTGTCGCTAAATAAAACCCTAAAAGTGGCAAAACAGAATTCTGGGTATTATACCATTTATCAAGAGCATCCTTGACTCGTTTATCCTGTCATCATCAGATGTTGACTCGTGTCAGGAACCCCTAGCTGTCGGCGCAGCCGGCCGTAAGGCCAAGCTATGGGGCAAGCCAGCCCCCTCTCGTTGCTCCCCTTCTCGGAGCGGAGCAAAATACCTGGCCAGCCTAAGACTTTAGAGGTCTACGTTATCAGCAAGGGTTTAAGTTCCTACCAGGGGATGGGTTGCCAGATAACTGCTCTTTAACTGGAGAGTTAAACACGCAAGGGTGGGTGAAGTTCCTGCTTTCACCGATAGTACCGACTGATAACATTTCGGCTACTGCCGACATGAAAGGCGTTTTGCGCTTCCCAGAGCTGCCGCTTTTCATGTTGCGAAGCATTTCATGTTGGCGACAGCCAAAAACGACGGCAGCCGACATGAAAAGCGCAGCGGCGCGTCAGCGCGGCAAGAGTAACCCCATTTCTGGGGGTTTGAGGGGGAGTAATCCCCCGCCCCGTAAGGGGACGGCGACTAAAGTCCCTCGCGTCGTTTTTCATCCCTTAGCTGTTGAGCCTGTAGCCGACATGAAAGGCACAGCCTGCCGTAAGGCAGATAGCAAAGGGTTTCCTTGCCTCCCGATTTTTTTAGATGACGCTTTTTTTACCTGAGTAATGATTTTGGGCGTTGCTGAATGAAAGTATGAATCGTCAATTGGCAACTAATTACATATCTGATGATGGGAGGTATTTCAGTTGTTCAATCGCTGGAATTCATACCCAGTTTCAGCAACGCCCAAAATTTTAGTCATATTTCATCTGGTTAAATGAAGCTATATCAACAATTTCAAAAGCACAATAAATATCACAATCACAGCAGTTTTAATCTATTACTAATAATTCCGAAAATAATTAGGAAAAATCTTAACCACTCAACTCTAGGATTAATAGTATTTTTAGGACTAATAAGCACTATTTGTCCTACTGCTATGTCACAAAATGTAGATCATAATCAGCTTCAACCTGCCTCCGAGTCTACACGAAAATCTTTATTTATCGCCTATCCTCCATCTAACCATCAAACTACCTCAGACAGAATTTTTTTGATTGGTACAGCTCCTCGAGCAGCAGAAGTTACTGTGAATGGAAAAGCCATTACTGAGCGTAGTCAATCAGGCCATTTTGCCCCGACTTTTCCATTGCAAATCGGGGAAAATATATTTACTGTGCGCTATCAAAATCAAGAAATTGTCTTGAAGGTGACACGCAACTCAAACCAACCAACTCTGCCAGTGGGAAGAGCTTTTGGTAAAGATTCTCTGACTCCTAAGGTAGATATTGCCAGAATGCCTGGGGAATTAATTTGTTTTCAGGCGATCGCTCCTCCAAATGCAAATATTTCTGTTTTATTAGCTCAACAAACTATTCCCCTACTTTCCCAATCTCAAGTAGTAAATTTACCGGGAAATCTGGCAGTATTGACTGGAGAAAATCAGCCAGTTGCCTCCGAGGGAACATATTATCAAGGTTGTGCGCAAGCAGAAAAACCAGGAGATTTAGGTCAACCTGAATTTAAGATGACTGTCAGTGGTCAAACTGTGACTCAAAAGGCATCAGGAAAAGTGACTATTCTTTCTCCTACTACATTTGAGGTGGCAGAGATAACAGTAGAAGAGGGTGTGGCCAGAACTGGGCCTAGTACTACTTCTTCCCGGCTGACACCTCTGCCAAAAGGTACAAAAGCTCTAATTACAGGGAAAGAGGGAGACTATTTACGCCTTGATTATGGTGGGTGGATTAAGGCAGATGAGACGAAGATATTTACAGATGCAGCACCACCACGCTCGGTGATTCGGAGCGCGAACGCTCGTCAGGTGCAAGGTGCAACAGAAATCAGCTTTCCTCTACAAGTACCTGTGCCAGTAACAGTAGAGCAGAGCGATCGCTCTTTGACTTTAACCCTACATAATACCACAGCTCAAACTGATACTATTCGCTTAGACGACGATCCCTTAATTAAGCGATTAGACTGGCAACCAATTATAAATCCAATAGGGCAAGGTGAGCAAGGAGTACAATACAATTTTTATCTAAAAACAAACCAACAATGGGGTTATAAATTACAATATGTCGGCACAACTTTACTGTTAACTTTGCGACATCCTCCAGTAGTAAAAAATGGTATTCGCCCTGCTGCATATAAACCCCTGACTGGAATGAAAATTTTGATTGATGCAGGCCATGGTAGTGAGAATGATTTAGGAGCAAAAGGGCCGACAGGCTATCCAGAAAAAAATGTGACATTAATTATGTCAAAGCTATTACAGGATGAATTAATTAAACGGGGAGCTTCAGTGTATATGACACGGAAAGCAGAAGAGGATTTATTTCCAAAAGACCGTGTAAAAATGATTAATGAACAAGTCCCAGATTTAGCACTTTCAGTTCATTATAATGCTTTACCTGATTATGGTGATGCCCTCAAAACTCAGGGCATTGGTACTTTTTGGTATCATCCTCAAGCCCATAGTTTGGCAGTATTTTTGCATAATTATTTGGTGGAAAAATTAAATCGACCTTCTTATGGAGTATTTTGGAATAATTTAGCATTAACTCGTCCGGCGATCGCTCCTTCTGTACTCTTGGAGTTAGGGTTTATGATTAATCCTGATGAGTTTGAATGGATTATGAATCCCCAAGAACAACAGAAATTAGCAAAAGCATTAGCAGATGGAATTGTGGAGTGGGTAAAAACTTCTGAGTAAATTTACAGCAGTTTTTACTATAGTAGACCACAGTAGAGACTTACATAGAAGTTCCCTACAAAGGTTTCAGTTTTGAGGATGTGGTTCATCCATACGAAAAGCGCTGTAACTCGCTGCGCTCTCCGATATTATGTCCGGTGCTCAGGAAAGAATTCATCTGAGAATTCTGGCTCCAGTCGCCGGAATTCTTTCTTGATAAAAAAGATGGGATTCTGCTATGGCGGTGCTATAGGCTAGCACAACACGGCGTAAATACACCAACAGTAACAAAATGCTCAAAGCTTTACCAAATAATACTTTCGACTTTTGAATACATTACTTTCGCGTAGCGGTAGTAGATAAAAATTAGTTGTAGTGTTGGCTTTAACAAGTTGAATATGGCGATCTGGCTTGGAGAAAATGTGTTTGTATTATACCAAATACGGTTATGATGCATGTACTTTTTCCAAATTCTCTCAGGACTTACGCATTTTGGGATAGTAAACCCTATATATGTATAAGTATCTGTTCCTACATTTAAACTACCCGACACAGAATCATCACCAGTGACTGTCAAACTACCAGCAGTCAAAGTACCATTAACAGTTACAGAGCCTTCAAAAATAGAAGGCTTTGTTCCTACATATAAACCACCCGACACAGAAGAATCTCCTGTGACAGAAGAATCACCAGTGATAGTTAAACCACCTTCAACCTGTAAATCAGCCCCTAACACTGCTAAATTCGGATCTCAACCCCCCCAGAACGAAGAGTTAATGTTTTTTCATCCCTTGGT
>JAJEAQ010000022.1 GCA_022822685.1 Trichodesmium sp. jk18x7bins.61 | reverse complement strand
ACGCTTTGTATCAGTTTTATGAAGCAGTGAAACCAAAAGGAGCAAGGGTTGAAATGCCTACTTAGTCTTTACTTCTCCCTTCTGAAGCAATAGCAGGCGATCGCTTGCTTGAGTTAGTGACAGCAGAAAATTAAACACCCGCAATTCCTCCCCATCCTATAGATGAGTGGGAAATCGGAGCGGGGAAAGTTGATTTTGATAGATAAGTATTTACGGAGATAAAAATTATGTCTTTTATGATTGAAGATGTTTTAGAATCCCTAATTGAACAAGGGGGTTCTGATGTTCATATTCAAGCCAGAGCACCTATTTTTTTCCGCATTAGTGGGCAATTGACTCCTCAACCTCAGTTTGGAGAAAATCTAGAACCTTTAGAGGTACAAAACTTGATTTTCCAGATGCTAAATAATATGCAGCGTAAGCAGTTGGAGCAAAACTGGGAGTTAGATAGTGCTTATGGAGTTAAGGGATTGGCTCGTTTCCGTCTCAATGTTTATCGGGAACGGGGTAGTTGGGCAGCTTGTATGCGGGCTTTGGCTTCTCAAATTCCTAATGCTGATAAGCTAGGGGTACCAATGATCTTACGAGAAATGACTGAGCGACCCAGGGGGCTTTTTCTAGTGACTGGGCAAACTGGTTCTGGAAAAACAACTACTATGGCAGCTTTATTAGATTTGATTAATCGTACCCGTGCTGAACATATTCTGACTGTGGAAGATCCGATTGAGTATGTTTTTCCTAACGAGAAGAGTTTGTTTCACCAACGCCAGAAAGGAGAAGATACAAAAAGTTTTTCTAATGCTCTCAAGGGGGCACTTCGTCAAGACCCCGATATTATTCTCGTGGGAGAAATGCGGGACTTGGAAACTATTGCTTTGGCTAGTTCCGCAGCAGAAACAGGTCACTTAGTGTTTGGGACTTTACACACAAACTCAGCTTCTGGTACAGTAGACCGGATGTTGGATGTTTTCCCTCCAGAACAACAACCTCAAGTAAGGGCACAGTTGGCTAACTCTATTGTTTGTATTTGTAGCCAAAACTTGGTCAAAAAAGTAGGTGGAGGTCGCTGTGCTGCTCAGGAAATTTTGATTAATACTCCAGCGATCGCTAACTTGATTCGAGAGTCGAAAAACTCTCAGCTCTACTCTCAAATTCAAATGGGCAAAAAGTTAGGCATGCAAACTATGGAAATGGCTTTGGCTGATTTATATAAGGAAGGAAAGGCGACTTGGGCTAATGCTATGGCTAAGGCAGTTAAGCCAGATGAGTTAGAAAACTTGATTGGTCCTGAGCCTAAGGGGAAGGTAGAAAGAGCTAGGGCTCGTTAATAGTGATAGAAAACTACATCAAGAAAGTTTTGCTCCCAGATATTTTGGTTAATTAGTTGGTGTGATGAGATTATGGAAAAAATCAACAAAATCAAACAAGGAATGAATAATGACTAGCAATATAGTTAAAAAAAAGCCTAAAGGTAGCTTTGAAGACAAGTTAAAGGGTTTTGAAGAGAAACTGAATGTCGCCCTGGCTACAATTACAGTTAAAGATTTAGCCGTTTTTGCCCGTCAGTTTGCTGCAATGTTTAATGCGGGTGTACCAATGCTCAGGTGTTTGAAAGTATTAAGAGATCAAACTTCTAATTACAAGATTAAGCATGCTGTTAAACAAATTAGTGCTGAGGTTGAAGAAGGAACTGAATTGTCTGAAGCAATGAGAAAACACTCATCCTGTTTTGATGAGTTATTTATCAGTATGGTGTCTGCTGGAGAAGTCGGTGGTGTGCTTGATGAAGTACTTGAACGTCTGGCAGTGATGTTGGAGAAAAATGCTAAGACTTTGAGTGAAATTAATTCAGCTATGTCTTATCCAAAAACAGTTATGTTTATTGCCTTAGCAGTGTTTTTTGGAATGACAACTTTTCTGTTACCAACTTTTGCCAAGATTTTTGAAGAAATTGGTACAGAGTTACCTGCTTTTACTGTATTTATGTTAAGTATTAGTTCTTTTTGTAGGACTTGGCCTCCCATTCCCCAAGTAATATCAATAGGGACAATTATTTTGATCTACTTTGTTTACACAATGGTATACAAAACAGAACCAGGTAGGCTGTTTTTTGACAAGATTTTTCTGAAACTTCCCATTTTTGGAGATATTATCGAAAAGTCAGCAGTGGCTCGTTTTTGTATGATTTTTGGTACTTTAACTCGCTCTGGAGTGCCTATGTTAAAGTCTCTGGAAATTGTGAGAAATGTGGCGGGTAATGCGGCGATCGCTGAGTCTGTTGAATATGCAAGGCAAGAAATTCAAAGTGGTGGAATGATTAGTTTGGCTTTGCAGGAAAAGCAAGTTTTCCCTTCTCTAGCAGTTCAAATGATGGCTATTGGTGAAGAAACTGGTGAGTTGGATGCCATGTTGATGAAGGTGGGATCTTTCTATGAAACTGAGGTAGAGGAGGCTGTAAAATCTCTGACAAGTATGTTGGAACCTTTGATGATTGTGGTTATTGGTGCTATGGTTGGTTCCATTTTGCTATCTATGTATTTACCAATGTTTGCAGTGTTTGAAAATCTGTAGAGGTGAAATAAAACAGTGTAGTGGGAGATTGAATTAGTTTTTTTCATGGGTTGGATTGATTGGTTAAATATCTCCCACAAGGTCAGAATAAACAAATGTTTTAACTCACTTAACCATCATTGAGTAAGAAATAGGAAAGAATAAATTTAAGCTCAAATCAAGTACCAATATGTAAATCTTTCCTCTCTATTTTAGAGCAGATATTGGGTGGAATTCACTTGATAAATTACTATTAATTATTTTTTCTCATAAAGTAGCAAATATAAGTGATAGTAATTTTTGATTTTGTTATAATATAATATTAAAATTCTTATGGTGATCAAAAAGTCAGATTATGAAGCTTTACTGGCAGAGTATAGTAACTCACAAGCTGCAATTGCACTGCTGAAACAATTTAGACCATACTTAGAAATGATTCCCAGTATGCGTCGTCCTCAAGATAGTTTGATTACTATTCCTTTACCAATTATTCGCTTACGGAAACAGATGGATGAGTCGGCTCAAACAATCTCTATTCCTTGTGATTTTGGTATTTTTATGTGTGATCCGGAATGGAAAGTTAAGACTGGTGTAGAGATTTTTGTCTTTATTCATCGTCCGCAAGAAGATTTTTCTGATTTACTGAGTCGTTGGCGACAAACTCAAATTTTATTAGGTAAAGAATATGAATGGGTAATGCCTCACGGTTATAAACATATATATTCTCAAGAAGCTGAAGAAATTTATCCTTTATTTGTTTTATTTTCAGAAACTTCAGAAAGGATTAAGAGAGGATTGAAAGGAGCAGCTTTACCTTTTGTTGTGCAGCCAACATTTGACTCGATAGAAGTGGAAGTTGAGGAGTCTATGGTTGAGATACAGACAATGTTACCTCAGATAGAGGATAAGGTTGAAGATAGTTAATGAGGGCGCGATCGCTCTAATTCTGTTTGAATTTTGGTTTGACATTTTCATCTTTTCTATTAACAATTGAACTTGATAGCTCACTGTATAATACTTGAATTTGTAATTGTCAACTGATTGCTAGTTGATATTAGCAATTTTTGATTCTTTAGAAGATATCTGTAAAAAATCTAAAAACAGCATCAAATAGCTAAGAGATTGTTTGTCAAACTCAGATTAAA
>JAJEAQ010000390.1 GCA_022822685.1 Trichodesmium sp. jk18x7bins.61 | reverse complement strand
GTTGGCTTCACCCATATTCTTATCTCAGTTATCCGCCCTATTGGGTTATAGGGACTGGACTCTAGTCATACACCCCCTGTCGAGCTTCTTGAGCTTGTTGGGGTTCCTACTAGGAAACGGACCGCACTATTTGTATACCTGTCCAGAATTAATCGCCTCTACCAAATCCTCAATATCAGTAAATCCTGTGAGAATAATTCTGACTGTATTAGGAAACTGGGGCAAAGTTTTACTTAAAAACTCTGTACCCTTCATTTCCGGCATTCTTTGATCAGAAATAATCACAGCCACCTCTCCCTCAGAGGCCAAAATCTCCAAAGCTTGAATCCCACTTTCAGCTTTGAGAACACTAAAATCTCGTCGGAATGTACGGTAGAGTAAGTCCAAATTATCTGGCTCATCATCTACAACCAATATTTTAGGCTTCTCTGTACTTGTTTGGCTCATCAGTTGGCTTCTAATGCTATCTAGCTGTTGAGGAATTGCTTCCATTAAAACAAATCTCTGCAATTTATGCCCTAGTTAACATTCCCAAGGTTAAACCACTGGGATTCTGAAAATCATCTAATACTATGACCAGAGCCTAGTTTAAGACTTCTTCTCAGTTGAGGGACCTCCATTTACCCCATCTTCCAAAGCTGCCATATCTATAAAATAGAGTTAAAGCTTTTCCAGCAATTAGAAGATGCTTATTCGACTTTGCTGCTGTTTCAGGTACATCAGCAGCCAGGAGTACCTTTACTTAAGAATACTACGGAATAAAACCTACTAGTCATTTTTCCTTCATTGTGAAAGAATGGCTATGATCCTTCATCCTGTTTGAGCAGGACCTACGCAACAGCACCATCTATAATTGGAAATATTCCGAAGATCGACCGATTTATAGGCTATATATAGGATGAACGCATAAGTTCTATTATTATGTAGCATTATAACTGTTTGGTTGAGAAGTTATGGAAAAGTAATATATCTCTAAGTAATGATTTAGCTATCAAATGCTACTCTACTACCTGATCATGCCAATTCCCATCTCCCAACATTTGGGGGGCAAGCAAACCCGTCAGCTTTGGCCGCGGGATGAACAGAATCTCCGGCAGAGTCCCCATCTATAATCTTTGATGCCTGGTGGGATCAGGGGGAGAATTCATATGATACGCTAACATAAGGTACGGTAAAAGCTTATAGCTGGAGGCACAACCATTATTTGACACAGCCATCATCAAGTTTTCTTTTGGTTGTATCTTCCTGGGGTTTGAGCAGCAAAAGTTCTTATAACTCGCGCTAGTACGCCAGCTTTTCCTAGGCACTCGAATCTCTATTTATAATATGTGATTTAGATGGGGTGCGTTCAAGTGTAATCTAAATTATGAATGAAACACCACAAAATTCCCCCAATTCTTCAGAAACACCAATAAATTCAGTTAATGTAGAAAACTTAATTGGTCTACTGCGTCGGAAAGAGGGTGACTGGGTAGAGTGGAGACAAGCTTGTGCCACTCTGCAAAAAGTTGGATATAACTCTCAGCAAATATTTGAGGAAACGGGATTTGAAGCAGTACAGCCAAATCAAGTGATAGTGGGGTCTCAAGTATATACAAGTATTATCAATGCCAATGTTAAGGAAAATGTGCGCTCGCACTTTCACAAATCTGGTAGTGACATTCTATATGAACTGAGAATTTTAACTCAAGAACAAAGAGTTATAGCAACTGAGTTTATAGTTTCCCAAAGTCTTGATGTTGATGATGCCAAAGATTTAGCAAGATCTATCAAAGATTTGGCTCTGATGAAAACAATACCAGAGGGATTTTATGACCATCCAGGGGATATAGTAGCTTACCAATGCTGGAAACTAGCAAGGCAACAAAACGATTTACAGCAAAGGTCTCGTCTAATTGCCAAAGGTCTGAAATTAGCTAATTCTCAAACAGCGAGAAAACAACTCGAACAGTTGTTAACTGACTTTACTGTTGTTTCCCAGAAACCTGCACCCCGTTTCTTAGTTTATCGACTGGAGTTAGAGGAAGAGTTACCCCGTATTTTACCAGTAGTGGGCAAATTTCCCCTCAATACAGAAGACTTAAAAGCTGTACCTTTAGTTGAGCAGGTAGAGCCATTTGGAATAGTCAAATTTTCTGGTGGGGCAGGTGCTTGGGTAGCAATACCAGGGTGGCAAATTGTCATGCAAGCGGAAGATCCAGTGGTAATAATTGAAAGTAGCGATCGCTTACCTACTCCAATACCAGGTGACATCGAAGCAGTTTTGTTGATTATAGATAGATCTCAACGTCAATGGCACGAGGATAGTTATTTTCTAGTAGACAAAGCTGGAAAAATAGAGATGCGGTGGTTTGAACAATCTCCTCATATACCTTTACTAGGGCGAGTTTTGCTAGTATTAAGACCTAAAAAGATTCTTGATCAAGAACTTATTAAAGACCTTTGGCAAATTGAAGAATAGAGTTTTTGCACAAGTAATTGATTGGACTTTCAATTTTGGGTAGTAGTATAGAGGAGCAAGGGAGCGGGGGAGTGAGACAGAAAGTTGAATCAATCATCTCCTTCCATTCCGTCTGATATAGCATATTAAACGGGGGGATTGATGAGGGGCTGTGTGCAGAATTACTTCTACAAGGTTAAGTTATGTCCCACACGAAAAATTTTTCGTGTGGGGCAAATCTGGTGAGGAAGCTAATTTAAGGCTGACAGGGAAAAAGACAACAGACAAGAAGGACAGCTTGTGGTGGAGGGTGGTAGACGCCACTTTTCATGTTGGCAATAGCCATTTCAGAGATTTCGCGACATGAAACGCTTCGCGATATGAACAGCAAAACCCACAGCAGTAATCTTGACAAACTCCCAGCGTTGCGCTTAAGGGAACTCCGCGGAATTGTTCAACCTAAATATTATTGATTGCGGTCTAGACTCCAGGTGATGTCGGACTTCTATGTAGATGCGAATTATATCAAATCCGTTTAATTAGATATAAAAAAATTGTCCGAGCGACCTAATTACCAAATCTGATCTGATCAGATATCTTCCCTACTGAATTATGACTACTGACTACTAACTACTGACTCCTAACTAACTATACCTATGCTAGTGATTTTTATATTATAACTAAATACTTCTTGATTTTCAAGGGGGTGTATGGGTCTTATTTGTAGAGGTGTCCGATGGCTGTTCCTGGCTCTCAACCCGACGCGACTCTATCAGGAGAGCGCAGGCATGTTAAAGACATGCCGGCAAAAAGGTATGCCGGCAACAGGGAAGGCATATGGTGGGGGATAAAAAGCGCCACCTTTCATGTTGGCGACAAGCTGTTTTTGTGCTTCGCAAAGCTCCACTTTTCATAGTGAATATGGTAACGCTTCATGGGTTAATCAAATGGTAGATATTAAAGCAGATTGTCTGAGCACAATTCGCTCAAATTGCTGTTTATATGGTGCCCATGAAAAATACAGTGGCCGAGGGCGACCTAGAAAACATGGGGATAAATTTAAGCTTACATTCCGCACTTCAAGTTGTAGTATACAAAGTAGTCAGTAGTTTGAAAGTCAAGTGGCTTAATGGCCGGAATTAGTCATTAGTAGAGGCCCAAAATGGCCCTAGTTTTTCCCCTGTCCGACGACCAACAGCATTTATACTCAATAAAACCTATGATTTTTGGTACTCACAACAGAAAAACTGAGCTGAACATCAAGAGCATTTATACTTCAAGTGCGGTTCGTTTCTAGCAGGAACCCCTAGCAACTAGGGACGTATGGCTAGAGTCCAGTCTCTGTAACCCATACAGAGCGGATAACTGAGATCAGAATGTGGGTGCAGCCGCGAGGCTTTTCCCACCCGCTAAGGAAAGCGTGAATCCCGCTCTGGCCACAGTTCGGGAACCATGCCCGGAACCTAGAGTGAAGCAGGCAACAGGACTCAATCAGAGCCAAAGCGTATAGGCGCACTGGAGTTAATGGGGAGTTGATAGAACATCGAGAGATGTCACCGGAGAAATTAATGAACCTCCTGGAAAAGTGTCCAAACGATATGAATCAATGCGAAAACTAAATGATTACATAATCGGAGTAAGTCCCGCAGAGTAATTTGTAGTACATCTGCATTCCAGGGATGACGATGGGCCAAATGAAGGCGACTAAGTCAACAAAACAATTCTTTTCTCGGAACGGAGCAAAACACTAGGTAGGTCTTGAGAACGGTCGAAAACTCAGGTAAACAGGGTAGAGTGAATCCCTGCCTAGTGGG
>JAJEAQ010000639.1 GCA_022822685.1 Trichodesmium sp. jk18x7bins.61 | reverse complement strand
TCCTAAAGTCGCATCCCCTACATAAGATAAATGAGCTGCATTAGTGCGATCGCCCATCTTGGCATTTTTCAATTCGACAAAATTACCAACTCGACAGTGAGAGCCTATTTGAGAATCACCCCTTAAATGTGCATAAGGCCCGACATGAGTATTATCTGCCACTGCACTATCAGAAATCACTGAGTATAAAACCGACACATTTTTACCAATCAGACTATTTTCAATTAAACTTCCTGGCCCAATGCGACTACCCGCGCTGATCGTACTCCGGCCGCGAAGATGAGTTTGTGGTTCAATCACTACATCCCGTTGTAATAAAACTGTATCATCAATGGTAATACTATCCGGAGCAATTAACGTCACCCCTGCACTCATCCAATGCTCTTTAACTCGCACCTGCAAAATATCGTAAGCTGTAGCTAAGTTTTTGCGATCGTTAATACCAACAATTTCCTGATAGTCATTCACATCAGTTGCCATGACAGGCTCAAGAAAACTAACGACATCTGTCAAATAATATTCTTGTTGGTCATTATCTGCTGTAAGTTTTGGCAAGATATCTGCCAAAGCAGGCCAATAAAAACAGTAAACTCCTGCATTGATGCGATGGTTTTGTTTTTGGGCTGCTGTACAATCTCGCTCTTCGACTATTTGAGTCACAATGTTATTTGTATCACAGAAGATTCTACCGTACCCCTTGGGATTAGGCAGATTAGCAGTCAAGATAGTGGCTGCATTATGATTTTCCTTGTGGATTTCGATTAACTGCTGCAAAGTTTCTGGTCGCAATAATGGTACATCTCCATTCAAAACCAGCAGATCCTCAGAAAATCCCTCTAGATAGGGTAACAACTGTTGAATGGCGTGGCCAGTTCCTAATTGTTCCCTTTGTTCTACAAATTCCAACCAGGGAAGATTCTCATCATTCATATTATTATCATTATGAAGTAAAGACTGTTGCACAAGGTCTCCACGATATCCAATTATGATAATTCGTCTAGATGGTTGAATAGAACTACAACTATTCAAGACTCGTTCTACTAAGGTACAAGAACCTAACTGGTGTAATACCTTGGGTAGATCTGACTTCATTCTGGTACCACGTCCAGCCGCTAAAATTGCTACAGCTACCATGATTTTTGGGATTATTTGTTTTTGCAAGAAACATTACACTAAGAATTTACCAGATTAAGTACAAGATCTAGAGTCAAAAAGCGCCACTACCAGGAAAATTTATATCATGTTCGGATCATAAGCTATAAAAAAGTCTTTGTTTGTTGTTCCACTTTAGTGCCCTAAATATACCTCTAGCGCTAAAGCGTAACTATGAGCCTAATTATCAGTATTAAACCGAACATGATATTAGTCAAAAATCCCTCTATATTCTCTATTATCCTATCTTCTAGGTGAGCAAGATGCTTGCGCCCCTCCACTCCCCTACTCCCTACCCCCTTTCTGAGGCCAACGTTTTTTCCAATGGGATGTGGGATCTAAGGAAGATTTCTGTTGTTCTAATTGACGACGATGCACAATAATTTCAGTTGAGTCAGATAAATGGGGGTCACGATAGGGAACAGCAGCACGAGTTACTAAGTGTTCCTGCTCTTTCTGGGAAAGTGGGGGTAAATTTTTATCAACAAAACTGGCCACTGTTCCCGGCGATCGCCTACCGACTGGTGTTGTAGAGCCAATTTTTAAACCTGCTTCCATCAATGCTGTCCTGACTGCTGCAGAGCAGGAATATGTTGCTAGATAACCATCCTGTTTGAGGCACCTACCGACCAAGCCTAAAAATTCTACTGTCCAGAGTTGGGGACAACTAGGAGGGGAAAAGGGATCGAGAAATATCGCATCAGCCTTGAAACCAAGCTTAACGACTGCTTGAATAGTTGTTCTAGCATCCTCAATTAAAAGTTTGGCCTGAATTTTATCTGTTTTTAATTGATGGGTCATAGCTAGAGTCGCTAATAATTCTGGCACAGGAGCCGGCCAATTATCTAGAATATATGTAGCGATCGCTGCTTTTGGCACTTCTGAGTCTAACTCTAGTCCCACCCACTCAACTTTGCAACTAGAATTAGCTGTCCAGATTGCTGCCAAAGCTGAAGCAGTATTATATCCTAGTCCATAACAAATGTCAAGTAAGCATACCACTGGTTGATTTGCCCTAGATAATAGTTGAACTGGGTAAACAAACTTAAATTCAGCTTCTTGTTTAGCACCAAAATGAGAGTGAAAAGTTTCACCAAATTCTGGTGAAAAAAAAGTCCAAGAACCATCTGCTGTTAGTTGTGGTATGAATCTTTGATTGATCAATTCTTCCTCCTTAATATTCGTGTCATGAACAAATTGAAAAATTTATACTTACCAGTGTGGTTTCCTGGTCCTAGTTCTTGTTTAAAAGCTTTAATCATGGTGTTTTTCCTGACTATTTTAGTTACTCTATTCAATAACTTTCCACTGGTAATATATTTTAGTGAGCGACTAGGAGGTAGTTTAGAATTATTGATTTGTTCAATTATTATTTTCCTATTTTTTTTGATTCCTATTTTGGC
>JAJEAQ010000545.1 GCA_022822685.1 Trichodesmium sp. jk18x7bins.61 | reverse complement strand
GAAGCTTGCCCCGTATATATTGCTACTGCAATTGAAGGAGTCAAAATTGGTCCTGCTCCAGAATGGTTAAAACAGCGATTAGAAACTGCTGGTATCCGATCTATTAATAATGTGGTGGATGTCACTAATTATATTTTGCTGGAGTGGGGTCAGCCCCTGCATGGGTTTGATAAAGACAGGCTGATAGCCCTAACTGTTCATAAATCATTGACAATTGGAGTTCGTTATGCAATGCCCAAGGAATCTCTGACTACCTTGGATAGTCAAAAGCGAACTCTGGAAGCTGAAACTTTATTAATTACAGCTAACGATAAACCAGTGGCTTTAGCAGGAGTAATGGGTGGTGAAGAAACTGAAGTTAACGATGACACCACAAACCTATTATTGGAAGCAGCAATTTTTGCTCCCATCGCCATCCGTCGTTCAACTCGAACTCAAGGTTTACGCACGGAAGCATCAACTAGATTTGAAGGTGGGGTGAATCAAGCCGAATTAGCCTTGGCTTGTCGTCGTGCTATTATGCTGATTACTGAATTAGCTGGAGGAAGTGCTACTACTCAAGAAACTTTTAGCGCTTCAGGAAATTACTTGACTGTAACACGTGAACTATCCCTCCGCCTCGATCGCATTAATCAAGTTTTAGGGCCAATCAAGTCCAGAGAAGCTACTTGGGATGAATCTTTTCTACAACCGGAAACAGTTGAAAGCATTCTCACATCTCTAGGATGCAGTTTGACGAGATTGGAAACTACTGCCTCTGTAGTTTGGAATGTGATTGTACCTCCTTATCGTTATCGAGATTTGGAACGGGAAATTGACTTGATTGAAGAAGTTGCCCGTTTATATGGATATGATAATTTCTGCGAAACCCTACCAAGCAAAAGTGCAGCAGGTTATTTACCACCGGAACAGTCTGTGGAGCGTCATCTGAGGGCAGCTTTCCGGGGTGTAGGGTTAACAGAATTGATGCACTATTCTTTGGTGAAGCCCGGTGGGGAAAATCAAATAGCGATCGCTAACCCCCTATTTGTGGAGTATTCTGCTCTCCGCACAGAATTACTAACTGGGCTGATTGACGCTTTTCAATATAATCTTGAACAAGGAAACGGAGTCTTAAATGGGTTTGAAATCGGTCGCACTTTCTGGAAACAGGAAGAGAAATTTCAGGAAGCAGATGCGATCGCGGGAATTATCAGCAACAGCCCCAAAAGTTGGACGCGAGGTGGTCGAGAACAGCCCCTGACTTGGTTTGAAGCTAAAGGAGTTTTAGAACAAATTTTTCAACGACTCTATCTAGAAGTTGAGTATCAGTCTGAATCAGAGCATCCTCTGTTGCATCCAGGGAGAACAGCATCATTATGGTTGCAAGGTAAATCTATGGGTGTATTCGGGCAACTGCATCCCCAATTACGACAAGAGCGAGAGTTACCAGATGAAGTTTATGTTTTTCAACTAAACTTAGAAGTGCTGTTGTCAGTTATGACTCAAGCAGATATGCTGAGGCGGAAGTTTAGCGGTTATTCTACATTCCCACCTGCTGATCGAGATATTGCTTTCTTTGTACCGATTATGGTATCAGTTGGTGAGATTAAACAGGTAATTTCTCAGGCTGCAGGCAAATTATTAGAATCAATCGAATTGTTTGACGAATATCAGGGTAAAAATGTGCCAGATGGTAAAAGAAGTTTAGCATTTCGGTTAGTTTATCGGGTGAGTGATCGGACTCTTACTGATGCGGATATTGAACCCATTCAGCAAAAAGTTAGAGATGCTTTGGTTGCCAGATTTAAAGTTAATCTCAGAAGTTAATCTTTGTGAGTTATTGTTGATAGTTCATTCTCAAAATCAAAAAGATGAACTATCAACTTTTATAGCAGTTTCCATTTAGTTAGAATATAGAGATGTTGCTTGAAAGGCAGAATTAAAGTAATTTCTGACCGACTTTACTTATAGTGAAAGACTTATACCAATTTGAAGAATCACTGCTATAGCAAAATCCTCACAGGGATAGACTTCCAGGTACTCATTTGTAATTTGGTATCAGTTCTGATTCATAAACTGAGCTGAAACTATGATTTTACAAAGCTTTCAAGAATTTAGGCTCTATTTACCTATAAATCATCAAACCTTTGTATGACAAGACACTCAGTCTCTTAATATTTACTTTATAAATCAGCTCTGAGATATTTTGACACTTTTTTATTTGTTTGTCGAAAAATTCTCCTAAATTTTAGGGGTAGCTTTGGGGTAGCTTTGAATCCTCCACACTCAAAGATTACGGAATTATTTATAGGTTGATAGGGTTTTTCACTCCAGTAGAGTACATAATTTCTGCCTCCTGCCTGGTGATTTTTGTGTTTCTCATGGAGAAGTCCCGATCATATTTGGTAAAAAACGTATAATATTTTGTACTGGGGCTAACCATGCTATAGCTGTAATTAGGGCGAAGACAGCGCAACTACAAACCAAGGTTTTTGATAAATTATTAAGCAAATATTATATTAACCTCAGCCAAACAACTGGTTAATTTACGTAGCAGTTTTTTGAAAAAATAGAGTAATTTTAATAAAATAAAATTTGTATTATAGCTTTCGCCTAATTTTCAAAGAACATCAAAGTAATACTATTGTGTCAATAGTTCACTCTGCTGCAAAAATATATAATC
>JAJEAQ010000311.1 GCA_022822685.1 Trichodesmium sp. jk18x7bins.61 | reverse complement strand
GAAGAGCTTTTCCAGTTGTGCATTAGTAGGCTTTTTTTCTCCTGAGTGCTCTTTTTGTTGACAATCACCAAGAGAATCATTCCCGACAACAGCTCTACAGCTAAATAGTTGGGCTTACTTGGTTTTTGGCGAGGTTGTGGGCTCAATTCGAGCACCAGTTCTAGCTTTCATGATTTATGTTCTAAATTAACAAGGTTATAGCATATTTATTAATGCCTCGCCCTGAAGGGCGAGGTATTATAAAATCCACCCCAAAAAGTCCCCATAGAAGAGGGAAGCAAGAGACCCAATTTTTCGGTGCTCAAACAAGTTCCCCCTAACAATCTCCTCTATAGTTTTTGCCTAACTCCTGCTACATTTATATATTATGCTATTTCTGTATAAATTTACATTTACATCTCCCATATTAATAGTGAACAATGATAGATTTCAGTCAATCGTGAGGAGTTAGCTATGCCCAATCAATATGCGTCTCTAAAAAATCTGTCAAGATTAAAATCCTTATTAAAGTTTATTGGCTTAGTGGGAACACTAGCAATTAATTTCAACTTCCCTCAACCAGTTTTTGCAGCCTTCTTAACAAACTGGTTTTTTGATCCTGATAATAATCAACTTCAGTTTACTATTCCACCAGGTACAGTTCCTATTTATTATTTGGAAAATAAACCAGCTCGTCTGATTGTATATATCTCAGACACAGAAGTCAGTGTAGATGTGACTGAGTTATATCCAGCCGGGTTAGTGCGTCGAGTCAGTCTCTCTCAAAATCAACCAAAGCAGGCAAAAGTTATTATAGATTTTGCTCCTGAGGTGCTAATTTCTACTAGGCAAGTAAAATTACAACAGCTAGGTTCAGAAAATAGTTGGCAGTTGCGCCTACTTGTGAACGAGGGGGAAATTTCACAGCCAGCAGAGTCAATAATTTCCGATCGCCAGCCTGTCGAATCAGCAGCAACAGTAGAAGCAGCTACAGAAGTCAAAAATTCTGAATCTACCGACGCACCAGAGAATAATCAAGCTTCTACTTCCCCAAGACAAGAATCTTCCGGTCTTCTAGAAACTTCTCCCACAGAAGAGTCTCCTCTACCAAACCCACCACCTTCAGCAGAGCCTTCTGTACCATTTCTGGTCATTCCAACTGACAAACCAGGTAATGTTAGGTCTCCCATTATAGATGCATTGGGCAATCAGGATCCTGGAACTGAAACTACACAGATTATAGAAGCACCAAAACTAGAAACAGAAAAAAATGAAGAATCCATTGTTGAAGTTCCTCAAGAATCTAGCACTGCAGAATCAGCCAATTTGCCTCCATCAATTGAGCAGGAATCACCAACACTCCCAGCCACAAAAAGTGAACAGGAAGATACTTTTATTCCACCTCCTCCAAAACCAAACATTACAGAATCAATCGATGTGATTACTTTTGGAGAACCTTTACCAGGATCATCAGGACAAAAACAATCTAAAGTTATGGAAGATGAATCTTCTATATTAATTGCAGAAGGAGAAGTAATTGGCTTAATCTATCCATCCGGTGGTTTCATACTACCACGAGATATTGAACAACAGGAAGTTTTACTACTCGAAAAGGCGATCACCGACGAATCTGGCAGAATTATAGTTCCAGCCAAAACACCTGTAGTTGGTGGTTTTGATACTACTATTCATGGTAGTAAATTCACTGCCAGAGCCATATATGTAAATGGCCGTTTGATTCCTTTTGCTGCTGAATCAGAATTGCTTCGAGGCCACCGCCGGATCAATAAAAAAAATTTAACTGCCAGTAGTGCTGGTGGAGGATTAGGATTATTACTACTAACAGGTTCAGGTTTTGGTTTCTTAGCAGGTGCTGCTATTGGAGCTGGTACAGTTGTTGCTACTTCTCCTCGTTTTGTGAGGGTAGAAACTGAAGATATTGTAGAAGTCCGTGTAATTGAAAATTTACCCCGCTCCAGATTTTTTCAGAGGTAATATAATGCTCAGTCAATTAACCTGAGTCAGAGTAGGTTGGGTAGAACAAAGTCAAACTCCACTCAAGCCCGACTTATATGTTGGGTTTTTTGGCCTCGATTCAATCTAAAACCCTACTAAAAATAAGATAAAGCTTGTAGTTGGGCTTTAGCGTAGTTTTTAATGAAATTGAACCTCTAAAACCTGCGTCAAACATCATGGTTTACGATTGCTCAGAATCTATTTCACGAATGCTGCATTCGATTTTCCGGTACCAAGACCTTAACTTTCCATTCCCAGACTCACCGCCTCTTAGGCGGTGATTTATTCCTCTTGCTCGCGCGGTGTTGATTCTAGCTTGGGCGTTACTTTCTGGCTGACCACCAGTAGGGAATGTTCAACTATGATTTAGTCAATATATCATAACTTATGTCACAAAGCAATATCTCCCTACCTCCAATTCACCATACGACTAAACAAGCGTGGTTATAGTTGCAGTTCTCTTGGAAGTTCTTGATAGAATTAACTAGAAATTGTTACTTTCAGGTGTAACAACTCCTGGTCCTAGTTGATTTTTCAGGAACAGGTTTTGAGCAGTATCGTTTTGATAAATGCAATCAATCTCTGGTTCATCGTTGATATTTCCTGTATAACCAAAAGTATTCATCCGGTTCTTACAATCACGGACTTGATCATTATTGACTAACTTCCTCTGTTCTAGAATCGCCCAGTTATTTCTACGGATCACACATCCAGGCTCTATGCCTGGTTGAGATACATATACATTGAAAGGGTTAAGAGTTAAAAAAACGCGCATATTCATTACCATTGCGCTAGCTCCAAATTGTACACAAAGTTCAGGGTTTGGTACACTGCGATCGATAAATTCACGAGAGGCCACATTTTGGGGAGTAAAATTTGCGGTTGAGCTAAAGGCAATACCAATGCCAATACCCAAAACAAACACTCCTCCTAAAATTGCCAGAGTGGCATAGTTAAATCTAGATGGTTTGGTGGTGGTTTGAGATCTACGTTTCATCTAAAGTAATTCGATCATAAAAAAAGGTTGTAGCCTGGACAAATAAATTGGCCTTACTTAGCATCTCTAGTTCTGAACAGCCTCATTATACCCCAAAAAGGTATAGGCAGGTAAAAATCCACGCCTGGTTTTCATTCCTCGTTTAAACCTTAGTTTCTTGTGTATTATTAAGTTTTATGTTATTATTTGTTTTGTCGATCCTTGAATCTTTAGGATAGAGTAGTGTCTGTCGAGACTATAAAAAAGCGTTCAACAGTCCGCAAGCTTGCACCACGCTATCGTGTTTTGCTCCACAATGATGAATTTAATAGTATGGAGTATGTTGTGCAGGTTTTATTAAAAACTGTGCCAAGTCTAACTCAGCCCCAAGCTGTCAATATTATGATGGAAGCTCACACTAATGGTATCGCATTAGTTATTGTCTGTGCTTTAGAACATGCTGAGTTCTATTGCGAAAACTTGAAAAACCATGGATTAACCAGCACTATAGAACCTGATGAGTAAAGCTTGATCAAACTTAGATCAAGCAGTAGGCAATGTCTAAATTTTCATTAGCCAAAATAGCAAAGTGTTCCGTTCCTGTGAGGATCGGAATTTTTGTTTTAACATTACTTGTAATTTGGACACCACTAGCAGCACCAATATATTTATTGGTAGAAGATGTAAATCAAGAGAGTATATTGACGATCGCTCTTCTATATATAGAGTTTATTATTTTGCTACGGTTGTGGGGAAAAAGAGTCTATCATCAACCCTACCCATTACATGGTTACGGTTTAGAAATTAGTAGGCAGAACTTTCAGAGTTTTTTTCAAGGTTTAGGCATAGGTTTATTTAGTCTATTTAGTCTGTTTATATTAGAAATGCTTTTGGGATGGCTAATATGGCAGTCACCCTCAGCAAAGTTACCAAATTATATTCTTGAAGGTTTATTCGTATCTTTGGGTATTGGCTTTGGTGAAGAATTGCTATTTCGAGGTTGGTTATTAGATGAGTTGGAGCGAGATTACAGACCAAAAGTAGCTTTGTGGGCGAGTAGCATTGTGTATACATTGCTACATTTTATCAAGCCGATGAGGGAAATTTTGCGAACTTGGTCTCAGTTTCCTGGCTTGGTGTTGTTAGGTTTAATTTTCGTTTGGGCAAAACGGGCTAGTTGGAAAAATGTAGGGAAAAATAATCAGCAGAAACAAGAATTATTAGGTCTACCAATTGGCATTCATGCAGGCTTAATATGGGGATATTACATTGTTAATGTAGGGGGGGTGGTGAAATATTCTGGTACAGTTGCAGACTGGTTAGTAGGGGTTAATGGTAATCCTTTGGCGGGTGTAATGGGGCTGTTATTTTTGGGAGTGATCGCTCTATTAATGAAAAAACTTTGATCACTGGCATTCTTGTGACAAATGTGGACAAGACAAGAGCTAAATCGCGACTATAACTGAACAGGGAGAGGACATCAGCTCGGATCAAAACCACAATCAATATATGATCCGAAAAGTCAGCAGAACCCTTTAATTAAACCTGATCCCACTTTTTAGGGGCTGATTGACTCGTCCCCACAGATTAAAACTTTGGTCAACTAAAAAGAAATGAAGCAACGCAGATTAATTCCGTTGTATAGTATCGGCTTAGAATCACTATTATTCCAGTCCAGGGAGTAGTCAAAATAAGTAATATAGCTAAGGGGTAGAAAATATGATTTCAAAATAATTTTTTGGAATCGAGCCTCAGCTAAAGGCCAGCCCATGGGCAGAAATTTTATGTAGTGATTTTTTTGCTAGCTAACACGGGCAAATATATACCCTATATGTAACATTTATGTAACACATAAATCAGAGAACTCAATATGACAACAAAAGACCTCACTCGTTATCGTAATTTTGGCATCTTCGCCCACGTTGATGCAGGCAAAACCACCACAACTGAAAGAATCCTGAAACTAACCGGAAAAATCCATAAAATCGGTGAGGTCCATGAAGGTGCAGCAACAACAGACTTCATGGAACAAGAGCAGGAGCGGGGTATTACAATCCAGTCTGCCGCCACAAGCTGTTTCTGGAAAGACCACCAATTAAATATTATTGATACCCCTGGCCACGTTGACTTTACCATCGAAGTATATCGTTCTCTCAAAGTTCTCGATGGTGGGATTGGAGTTTTCTGTGGCTCTGGCGGCGTAGAACCCCAGTCTGAAACCAACTGGCGCTATGCCAACGATTCTAAAGTCGCTCGGATTATCTATATTAATAAGCTTGACCGGATGGGGGCTGATTTCTTCCGGGTGGTCAAACAAATTGATCAAATACTGGCCGCCAAGCCCCTAGTTATGGTATTGCCTATTGGCACTGAGAGTTCTTTTGTGGGTGTGGTCGATTTGCTGACCCGCAAGGCTTGGGTTTGGGATGAATCCGGAGACCCAATGAACTACGAGATCAAAGATGTTCCTGCAGATATGGCTGATGACGTTGAGACTTATAGGGAGCAATTGGTTGAGACTGCTGTTGAACAAGATGATGAGGTGATGGAAAAGTATCTCGAAGGAGAAGAACCAGATATTGACACTCTCAAACGTTGCATTCGTAAGGGAACTCACGATTTGGCTTTTTTCCCGACCTACTGTGGCTCTTCTTTCAAGAATAAGGGTGTGCAGTTAGTACTTGATGCAGTTGTTGATTATCTACCGAATCCTACTGAGGTTAAGCCACAACCAGAAATTGATCTTGAGGGTCATGAAACTGGCAATTTTGCTGACATTGACCCAGAGAAGCCTTTGCGGGCTTTGGCTTTCAAGATTATGGACGACAGATATGGTGCTTTGACCTTTACTCGTATATATTCTGGTACGTTGTCCAAGGGTGACACAGTGTTGAATACTTTTACAGGCAAAAAGGAACGGATCGGGCGTCTAGTGGAAATGCACGCCAACTCTCGTGAAGAGATTGATTCAGCTCAGGCAGGTGATATCGTTGCTATTGTTGGGATGAAGAATGTCCAGACTGGTCATACTCTCTGTGACCCCGAAAACCCTGCAACTTTGGAACCGATGGTATTCCCAGATCCGGTAATTTCTATTGCTGTTGCACCAAAAGACAAAGGTTCTGTAGAAAAAATGGGCTTGGCATTGAGCAAGATGGTTCAGGAAGATCCTTCTTTCCGAGTTGAGACAGATCCCGAAAGTAACGAAACCATTATTAAGGGCATGGGTGAATTGCACTTAGATATCAAGATTGATATTCTAAAGCGGACTTATGAGGTTGATGTAGAAGTTGGTAAGCCACAGGTGGCTTACCGCGAGTCTATTACTCAACCTATTGAAGACAGTTACACTCACAAGAAGCAGTCTGGTGGTTCAGGTCAATTTGCTAAGATTGACTACGTGATAGAGCCGAGTGAACTTGGTAGTGGTTTCCAGTTTGAGTCAAAGGTGACTGGTGGAAATGTGCCCAGAGAATTTTGGCCGGCTGTGCAAAAGGGTTTTGAGACTAGCTTTGCAAAGGGTATGTTAGCTGGTTTCCCTTGTGTGGATATGAAATTCACTTTGATGGATGGTGCTTATCACCCGGTTGACTCTTCGGCGATCGCATTTGAGATTGCGGCTAAGGCTGCCTATCGACAGTCTTTTTCTAAAGCTAAACCTCAGCTACTTGAGCCAATTATGAAGGTTGATGTGTTTACATCTGACGATCATGTTGGTGATGTGATCGGAGATCTAAACCGTCGCCGGGGAATGATTAAGTCTCAGGATTCAACGCCTACAGGTAGTCGCATTACAGCAGATATACCATTGAGTGAAATGTTTGGTTATATTGGTGACTTACGCACTATGACTTCTGGTAGAGGTCAATTCTCAATGGAGTTCTCCCACTATGCTCCTTGTCCAACTAATGTGGCGGAAGTGGTTATTAAGGAAGCCAAAGAGCGTCAAGAAGCTAAATAATTAATTGAGGGAGGGTTTGCATATCAATAGGGATTTCCAAAACATAAATTATCTATCATGTGGAGTAGGTATTCTACCTGCTCAGAATATAGAAAACTTGGTGACACAGGATCCCCAAATGTTTGGTTTTTTGATTTGGAAGTCAGATTATTTTGCTGCATTTGTAGCCCTATTGAGAAAACTCTCCCTTGCTTGTTTTGATTAATTTGCTACTACCATAAATGAGTCAACTCACCCACCCTGTAGACGGATGAGGCTTGTAAAGATAGGGTGACTTTGCGCTTGCATTGTCTACCGCATGAGATTTGGCATGGTACGAACAGCAAGGGTATTTCCCGCTTCTTGGTAAATCTTAAAACCCTATTACGGTGCTTTTAGAGAGGACATCTAGGCCTGATTGGCGGCATTTGGACTACAAACTTGACACTCAAGGATGATCTCCATGATTCGTGTTTTCAGGCCGAATTAAATGCCCACAAGGATTCCCCACCCTGTAGACGGATGGGGAATCCTTGTGGGGGGAGTTGAAAAAATGACGTAGCAATTTTGCTCTTGGTGGTTCCTGATCATCTGTCGGCAACATTTCCATCAGCGATCGCCTAACAGAATTTAACACAGCTTACACTTCTTGAGCTTTAGGCCGTTTACTGGGAAGGGAATGCAAAGGCTCACCAAAACGAATAGTTAATTCTTTACCCAGATCAAGATTCTGAGTACCAGTAATTGCTATAGGTACAATAGGTAAACCTGAACCCAAAGCATAAATCGCAACACCATTTTTGAGAGGTAGCAATTGTCCTTTTATTGTTCCTAATCTCCCCTCTGGAAAAATCAAAATTCCATCTCCATTTTCCACAATTGCTTGCACACAACGATCTATCCGATGCAGAATTTCTATAGAGTTGCCAGTACCTACATTTTTCTCAAAAGATATAAAAAAATATACTAACATTTTCTAGTCAAACTCCCAAGTCAAAATATAAATAGGTTCAATATCGGCTTAGAGCATCAATATATTAATTTTTTTCATCTTGGTTATTTTGTATTGTAAAAAATGTCTGACAGCGATTTCACATTATAAAAAATCAAAAACGATTTTGAGTTTCAAATAATTTAAAAACCAAATATTTTTTCTAGTTGACCACCATTATAATCCAGTCCAATTATTAAAAGAAGCACTAAACTATAATGTAGCGATCGCTCTAGCAAGCAATAGGGAAAAAAGCTCGCTCAGAAATGATTATAGCTCCCATATTAATAGACCTAAAAAGACAAAACAAAGAACAAATAAACATTTTTTCTGGGATAGATTTTACAGTCGAGACAGAAAAAGGATTAAATGGAATTTGTGATTTTTTAATTACCAAGTCACCGGAAATGTTAATAATGACATCCCCAGCCATAATAATTGTCGAAGCGAAAAAAGAAAATCTCAATTTAGGATTAGGAGAATGTATAGCAGGAATGATCGCTGCTAGAATATTTAATCAACAAGAAGGCAACAATATAACTATAATTTATGGTGCAATTACATCAGGAACTAACTGGGGATTCTGGCAACTAAAAGAGCAAAATATTATCATAGATTTAACTGAATATTACCTCAATCAAATTAACATTCATGGGAATATTAGCAGCAAGTTTAATCCCTCTATAAAATTGAATAAATCTCCCTTAAGTAACAGTGGGAAAGAGGCAGACTAGAAGATGCTTCGCTGTTCAAAATTTGAGTAAATTTAAAACATTATTTTTAAACGTTATTTGAAGAGGACAGACAGTAATTGGATCTGGTTTAATACCTCAAGCGATTGCAAATATTTAGGTATTAAACCCATAAAGCAGAAAAAGTCAGATGATTTTTCTTGCTTCTTTCTCCCAACTACTGACTACTGACACTAAATCCTATGAAAGCGTAGCTCCTCCCGAATGAGGCAAATGTACATTTTCCAAATCGTCTATAACCATGCATGCCTCTTGCCTCTTGCTTCTTGCCTCTTGCCTCCCTCTTAACAAAGACTCCGCCCTTAAGGGCGGGGTTTAAATAAAGCTCCGAGCGCAGGTCTGATTTAGTATGAATCCTGCTCTCAAAGGCTAATAAAATAAAGATTAATCAATCTATAATGCAATACAGTTACTGTTAGCAGCTCTCAACCTTAAATTGCGTAGCTTTTACCCTGGGAACGTGGCAATAACCCGTAAGGGGAACCCAACATTTATTGTTAAGTGAACCGTATTAATCTAATGAGTAAAACTTCTATCAGCCCTGCCTTCATAACTAAAGTAATTCCAGAATCTATTGGTGCTGAAATCGGATTTGAGCCTGGAGATGCGATCGCTAGTATCAACGGACAAAAACCAAGAGACTTGATCGATTATCAATATCTCTGTGCTGACGAATACCTAGAAATAGAAGTCATAGATACTAAAGGCAAAACTCACCATGTAGAAATAGAAAAAGACTATGATCAAGACTTAGGATTAGAATTTGCAACGGCTCTATTTGATGGCCTGATTCAGTGCAACAACTATTGTCCATTTTGCTTTATTGACCAACAACCACCAGGAAAACGAGAAACCCTCTATTTAAAAGATGACGATTATCGTCTGAGTTTCCTCTACGGCTCCTACCTAACTCTGACTAACCTGCCTCAAAGAGAGTGGGATAGAATAGAACAAATGCGACTGTCGCCTCTGTACGTTTCCATTCATGCTACTGAGCCTGAAGTGCGATCGCGCCTGCTGAAAAATCCCCGCGCTGGCCAAATACTGGAACAAATTCAGTGGTTTCAACAACGGCGACTGCAAATACACGCCCAAGTGGTTGTTTGTCCAGGAATTAATGATGGCATTCATCTCGAGGGTACATTGTTAGACTTGGCCAAGTTTCATCAAGGGGAAATTCCAACAGTTGCATCAGTAGCAGTAGTGCCAGTAGGGTTAACTCGATTTCGTCCAGTGGTAGATGAATTAATACCTGTTACAACTGAAAAGGCTCAGGAAGTTATAGACCAAGTCCAGGAAATTCAAGCTAGATTGATACAAATATCTGGGAGTAATTGTATCTGGTTGGCTGATGAATGGTATTTGATTGGCCGTCGAGAATTACCCCCTGCTTCAGAATATGAAGATTATCCTCAGATTGGCAATGGAGTTGGTTCTATCCGGTATTTTGTCTCACAATTTGAGACTACTGTCAAGAAAAAATTAGATCAAAAAATTTGTATTAGTCCCCCTAAAAAATTAACCTGGGTAGTAGGAAATGCAGTAGAAAAAGCATTTGAAGCGATCGCCAAAGAACTCAATCAATTTGAAGGGTTGGAAGTAAATATGGTAGCCTTATCAAGTAATTATTGGGGACAAAGCATCACTGTAACTGGATTATTAACAGGCCAAGATGTACTAGAGGGATTACAAGGAAAAGATTTAGGAGAAGGGATTCTTTTGCCTTCAGTAATGTTGAAACCAGGAGATAATCTGTTCTTAGATGACATGACCCTAGAAGAATTAGCAGACAAGCTCCAGACATCTATTTGGCCAGTAGCTGGAGTAGAAGAACTGATTTTCAGTGCCTTGACAATTTCCTGTTAAATATTAATCTTAGTTTGTAGTTGCGCTTGAGCGCCTCAATTAAAAGGTAAGTAGGTGAGCGTTAAAAAATCAAGCTATGTAACAAAATGTCAAACTAGCCCACAGCTTAAACCCCGCCAGTAAGGGCGGGGTTTAAGAAATACCTGATTTCAGATTCTTTTACAAAACTAAACATAAATCGGTTTGATCGTGCCTACCTACTTAATTTTTCCAAATCTCACTTCTACCTTCTGCTGCACTGTCTTATCTTCTTGATGCCCTCCACACCCTCTGGGATAGGGATTCTTGGAGAAGCAACCTTCAAATAATCCCGATTTAGCGCGATTGCTAGCTCCATGGGATTCTTCAACCGAAATATTATCAATTGCTATTTAGACAGAGGTGATGTAAGACTGCTATTTGTATGGGGTTAATAATGCAATACTTCTTGCTTGTCAAGAGGTAGCTTCCCCTTATTTTTAGAGGTGTCTGAAGGCATGACCAAGGCTCTCATCCTGATTGTCCCCTATTGGGAGAGCGCGAGACTGAATGCCAGGCAAGTTAACCTTTAATTTTTGACTTTTGCAAACCAGTTAACTCATTGGTTTAAAATATCTGTTGGACTTGGAGACTAATAAAAAAATCCATGAGTGTTTTTCGTAATATTGTGGTCATAGGAGTGAGTGGAGTAATTACTTTTAGCAATATGGGACAGGGTAGAACAGCCCCACCATCAACGCAGCCCCAAAGTACTACTCCTAACAATTCAATTAACTTAGATACACAAGAGGTCAAAACAAAATCTGTTGATGTCCGA
>JAJEAQ010000008.1 GCA_022822685.1 Trichodesmium sp. jk18x7bins.61 | reverse complement strand
TTTAATTAATTCCGGTTTCCGAGCATATCGAGGAATTTTTATTTGAATTCCTGGTACTCCTTTAGCTGCTGAAATTTCGGCGTTGCTGAATGGTAATGATTTTTAGATTAATTATCAACGAAAAAAAATATATTTTCCGATTTTACCCTCAGCTACTCACCATTACATTTGAGCAACGCCAAAAATCAGGTATTCCTATTGACTCCAATTCAAGAAGCCAGAAGGAAAAATAGGATGAGCATAACAACCCCAGCTTTTCATCCGTTCGCTAAATTACTTTTTTATAGCAGTTGACTACTAATAGCTTAATTAATGTGTGGATTTCTCTACCTTGGGAACTGTCATACCTACCTTGGCAACAACTAAAAGCCTTTATTAATATTTCATTAAAGATGATTGCTCATAGGTAATTCACACCTAGTAGCTGAGTAAAACTCCCTACAAAAATATTACTTCTCACAACTTTTATTTCAGGATATAGGAGGTTTTAAGATGCGGATTGATTGATTATGGTTAATTTATCGGACATGATATTATTTTTCTTCCCGAACGCCTAAAACTTAACACCTGCTTCAATCATTCCTGTTAATATAGATTTTGAGCAACTAAAAATGGCACAACAAACCTATGAATTGTATGGAAAAAGTTTTTTGACTGCCCCAGAGTCAGAACAATTAGAATGGCCTTATGCTATAGATTTTCAACGTCAGTCAACTTTAGTTATTAAAGATAATGACTTATTTTTAATTACCGATCAACTTGGTAATACAGTTGCTAGCGCCGATAGCCAAAAACGAACAGTTACAGGTTTATTCTGTTGCGATACTAGGTTTCTCAGTCGTTCAGAATTACAAATAGAAGGAGAATCTCCTGTACTTTTAAGTAGTGCAGCTAATATGGGATATTCTATTATTGTTGACTGCACAAATCCTGGTATTGATAATTTACCGAACAATTATCTTTTAATAGGCTAGCTTTATTGAAAATAGACTCTAGGGCTTTAGCGATCGCTTACTAATCCCTCACTTATTTCCATTAATTTTTGCGAGTTGAGAATAAGTATGGGGAATAAGATTAGTTGTAAAGCTTACTGCATATAAAATTCAGCAATTAAACTTCCATCGAACTCACGTTAGGTTATTCTCTGCAAACATATACCAATAATCAATTAAATTCCAGCATTATTGTCATGATTCAGGTCCTATGGAAAAGCCTATAAATCTTGATGGATAAGCATTTCCGGCAATTGCCTCCTCTATCCTATTCTCAATTCTAGATTGCTACAAGCTTTTGTTTTCGTTATTATTGAGAATAAGGCTGTTAAATTGCTGAGTCAGTCGTTTTTAGAAGTCTCTCTATAACTGGGTTTGAGATACCTGAATCCTTACGCATTATTTTCCCTTCATCTATTGAGGAAGCAGTAAACACAGCACAAGCAGAACAAGATAATTGGTATCAACAAATAACCAGAATTAGAACAGATTCAACTTCAGTAAATCAAGTTATTCAACAGGCAGAAAATGATATTTATTTACTGCTCCAATCTTTGGGAAAAGGAAAAGTTTTAGTTGCAGGAATACCTTGGTTTTCAACTCTATTTGGGCGCGATTCATTTCATTAATTGCTGCTTTCCAAACATTGATGTTTGATGCCAATATTGCTCGCGATACTTTAGTGACTCTTGCCCAACATCAGGGCACTAATGATAGTGACTGGCATGATGAATCTCCAGGAAAGATTTTGCACGAACTGCGCTCAGGTGAATTAGCTCGGTGTGCAGAAATTCCCCATACTCCTTATTATGGTACAGTGGATGCTACCCCCCTATGGTTGATGCTATATCGCGAGTATTAGAGACTGTTTATAAAGTGAGTATTAATACGGCTATAGTGAATGATTTGGCGAGGTTACCCTGGAAAACTAAAATCCTAGTGAGTGCAAGAATATATTTCGTAATTTAATTTGAGTTTTACAAACAGTCTCTCATGGAATTTATTTTTCTATTCACAGCGATCGCGAAGTATGAAGACTAATCCAAAAATTTAGCTATTTTCTCTACAACCCTTGACAAAACTTCCGGTTTATGAACTAAAGCAAACCTGACATATCCCTCTCCAGCTTTACCAAAACCAGCTCCAGGGGCTACTGCCACCCCCATATTTTCTACTAAGTCAACACAGAACCTCACAGAATCATCGGCCCATGATTGTGGTAATTTAGCCCAAACATACTATAGTCGCTGATGGAGTAGGCACTGGCCAGTCAATTTGGTTCAATTCCTCTACAAACACATCTCGACGTTGACGAAAAATGTCCACAGTTTCTCTAACTATTTGTTGAGGACCTGTTAAAGCAGCGATCGCGACCTTCAAAATGCCCCGATACTGATTAAAATCTATACAAGCCTTAACTTGTCGCAAAGCCTGAATCAATTGGGCATTACCAATGGCATAACCAACTCGGAAACCGCTCATACGATCAGACTTAGACAGGGTAAAAATTCTATAGAAACACTTTTGAAAAATAGAGGGGGCAATAGATGGTTTACCGGGTACTTGCGAAGATGTATCGAATACCAAGTCCAGATATGGAGCATCGTGAACCAAGACTAAATTATGCTTTTGACAAAATACTACAGCCTCTTGGAAAGAAGATAAAGGAGCGATCGCTGTCGTAGGATTATGGGGATAACTCAAAACCATCATTTTTGCTTGAGCTAAGACAGGTTGGGGTATTTCTGCCAAAACTGGCCAGAACCCATTCTCTGCCAACAAAGGCATTGGGTAAACTTGACCCCCTGCCAAATATACCCCACCACTATGAGAAGGGTAACTAGGCTCTTGTAACAAAGCAAAATCTCCAGGGTTAAGCACAGCTAAAGGTAGGTGAGCTGTACCTTCCTGGGAACCAATTAGAGGTAAGACTTCTGTTTCTGGGTCTACTGGAATACCAAACTTATCAGTATACCACTCAGCTACTGCTTGCCGAAAAGTTTGAGTACCATGAAATAATAAGTAACCGTGGGTTGTAGAGTCTTGTAGAGATTGGGCGATCGCTTCTAAAACATGGGGAGGCGTTGGTAAGTCAGAAGACCCCAAAGACAAATCGATTAATTTTTGCCTTGCTGCTTTGGCCTTTGCTTTAGCCCGATCCATATCAGCAAATACATTAAAGCTGAGGGGTTCTAAACGTTTGGAGCACTGCATTTTTGGCCAGCAATTGTCAAGATATTTTTGCTTTCAGACTGGTTCAAACTACTTAAGTACTCCCTAGATATTTATTTAGGATAGGCTTAGGGGCTTGCCAACTACCCAAACCACTCTAGGTCAAATAAGGTTTTAACTTCTCTATTAACTTTTCCTTTGTAATAGCTCCTTCATAGGAGAATGGTGGTAATTCCTGATTTTTAACCTCCTGATTCTGAACCAGTCTCAGCGCAGGAACTCCCTCTACTCCATATTGCTTTACAGTGATTGGATTAGGATCCACTTCCATTTTTACTACTTTCAGGCGATCGCTATACTCACTGGCCACTTTTTCCATAATAGGGGACACGAGCTGGCAAGGACCACACCAAGTAGCCCAAAAATAAAGTAATACAGGCTTTTCTGATTTTAGAACTTCTGTTTCAAACTCGGAATCAGTAATGACAATTACATTGCTACTCACGTTTTTTTCGTTCCATATCGCTAATATTTGCTCACCTTAGAGTTCTAGGCACTAGCTAGTCTAAAAGCTTAAAGTCAAACTGACTAACCAATACAATATTATAGATCTTAATTACTACAATCGATTTTGGTCAAGATATATTTGACTCTACTCTACAGCCTGCCATAGATTTTAGTCAACAGAATTTTATTTAAGTCCACAATCAGCCCAAAATCATAACTACTGGCATGTTTACTTAATGGTGAAGTGTTGAGGGTGGGAGCATCTGGGTCCCATTTGGACCCAGATGCTCCCACTACCGAATCATTGCATCTTGACAGGCCACAAACAGAAATCAGGCTTTTTACGGCCACTGCAATAAAACTTAACGTCAACTCACTGCCTACAAAGTCCTAACATGATCCCTGCCTCTGATAGACTTTAAGACTGGGAGCATCAAATAAAAGAGGTTTTCCTCAACTGTTGAGAGGGTATAAATCTGTGGATAATGTAATTGGTTTAGAAATGATCGAAGTAGTTGAGCAAGCAGCGATCGCCTCAGCTAAGTGGATGGGGAAAGGCGAAAAAAATACTGCAGACCAAATGGCTGTAGAGGCTATGCGGGAGCGGATGAACAAAATTCATATGCGAGGTCGCATAGTTATTGGTGAAGGGGAGCGAGATGAAGCCCCTATGCTCTACATTGGAGAAGAGGTAGGTATCTGTACTCAGTCTGATGCTAAAAACTATTGCAATCCAGAAGAATTAGTTGAGATTGACATTGCAGTTGACCCTTGTGAAGGTACAAATCTGGTAGCTTATGGTCAAAACGGCTCGATGGCAGTATTAGCTATTTCTGAAAAGGGGGGTCTTTTGGCTGCACCAGATGTATACATGAAAAAGTTAGCTGCACCAGCAGCAGCTAGAAATCATGTAGATATCAATAAGTCTGCCACTGAAAATCTCAAAATTCTTTCAGATTGCATGGAACGATCAGTGGAAGAATTGGTAGTTGTAGTTATGGACCGTCCCCGTCACAAAGAACTAATTAGTGAAATTCGTAAAGCTGGTGCAAGAGTTCGTTTAATTAGTGATGGCGATGTGTCTGCAGCAATCTCCTGTGCATTTACAGGTACAAATATTCATGCTTTGATGGGCATTGGTGCAGCGCCAGAAGGAGTAATCTCCGCAGCAGCTATGCGTGCTTTAGGATGCCATTTCCAAGGACAACTGATTTACGACCCAGAGATTGTCAAAACTGGCTTAATTGGAGAAAGTAAAGAAAGTAATATTGCTCGACTTAAAGAAATGGGTATCGAAGATCCAGACAAAACTTACAATGCGGAAGAATTAGTCTCTGGGGAAACTGTGCTATTTGCAGCCTGTGGTATTACTCCAGGTACTTTAATGGAAGGAGTTCGTTTCTTTTTTCATGGCGCTCGTACTCAAAGTTTAGTTATTTCTTCTCAGTCAAAAACTGCTCGCTTTGTGGATACTGTCCATATGTTTGAGCAACCAAAATCACTGCAACTGAGATAGAAGTAATATTTAGTTAGATGGGGAATCAGGAAATATTCAAAGTTAGAAATGACTTGTAAAAAACTGCTGCTCAAGGGTCAAAATTAATTTCTAATTCCTCTTTCTTGTTTTATCCCCCCTAACCCCCCTGGGAAAGGGGGAAATTAGAAGATACTACCTCTTTCCATAGAGGTTCGCTAACAGAAGTTGCTTATTGCGGAGGAGTTATTTTTGAACTGCTTTTATTATGCGCTTCTGCACCAACGCAAACGCTGATCAATGTTATTTAACATTATGCTCTCCCCTGATGAAATAAAAAATGAAGCATCTTCTGGCTTTCTCCATCAAACAAAAAGCACAGTATCCTCTAGCTTCCCTTTTTTCAAGGAGGACGGGAGGGGGATAAAACCAGGGGAGTTAGGGGTAGAAATTTAGATGCAACTTCACAGAGAATTTGTATTACTTCTGCTTTCAATTTAATCAAAAAAACGAAAAGTTAACAAAATAAAAGTTAAATGAATATCGCAGTAATTGGACTTAGCCATAAAACAGCGACGGTTGAAGTTCTGGAAAAGTTAAGTATTCCAGAGACACAAATAGAACAGGCAATTACTCAATTGTGTAATAGCACTTCTGCTCAAGAAGTTGCTATTTTAAGTACCTGTAATCGTTTGGAAATTTATGTTGTTACTACTGAAATGCAGCCTGGTATTCAGGAAGTAACTCAGTTTCTTTCTAACTCTAGTAAAATACCTTTAAATCAACTCCGTCCCCATCTATTTATATTGCTCCATGAAGATTGTATTATGCACTTAATGCGAGTTGCGGCTGGATTAGATAGTTTGGTATTAGGTGAAGGACAAATTTTAGCTCAAGTTAAACAAACTCATAAGCTCGGACAACAATATAAAGGTATTGGACGTATTCTTAATCGTTTATTTAAGCAAGCGGTAACTGCTGGAAAAAGGGTTCGTACAGAAACAAGTATTGGTGCTGGTGCTGTTTCTATTAGCTCTGCAGCAGTAGAATTAGCTCAAATGAAGTTAGAAAATTTAGCAAACTACCGAGTAGCTATTGTTGGTGCTGGTAAAATGTCAAAATTACTGGTACAACACTTATTAGCAAAAGATGCAGAGAAGATATCAATTATTAATCGTTCTATTGAAGGCGCTCAAGAGTTAGCAAATGCTTTTAAGGATGCAGATATAAAAGTTAATTATCTGTCAGAAATGAGTCAGGTTATTGCTAATTATGATTTAGTATTTACTAGCACTGGTGCAACGGAACCAATTCTAGATAAAGGGAAATTAGAAGCAATTTTAGACCCTAATCAACCTGTTATGTTAGTAGATATTTCTGTGCCTCGTAATATTGCTGCAGATGTTAGTGAGTTGCCAAATGTTCGCTGTTTTAATGTGGATGATTTGAAGGTTGTTGTAGATCAAAATCAAGAAAGTCGCCGTCAAATAGCAATGGAAGCTGAGGTTTTATTAGAGGAAGAGCTAGAGGCTTTTAATGTTTGGTGGAGGAATTTGGAGACGGTTCCGACTATTAACTCTTTACGAGCAAAAATAGAATCTATTCGAGAGCAGGAATTAGAAAAAGCTTTATCTCGTTTGGGATCGGAATTGGCAGAAAAACATCAAGAGGTAATTGAGGCTTTAACTAGGGGTATTGTGAATAAGATTTTACATGATCCGATGGTACAGTTACGGGCACAACAGGATATTGAGGCAAGGCGTCATGCTATGCAGACTTTACAATTTTTGTTCAATTTAGAGTCGGAAATGACTTCTGGAAAGGTAATTTAGCTGAGTTCAGGAGTTGCCCCACACTGAAAATGGATGTGCAAATGTGGGTATTAATCCTGATGTTTAAGAACGGCTGGAGCTTATCGAAATGTATCTCGGAATTGATAGCTAAGTAGGTGAGCATTAAAAAATCAAGCTATGTAACAAAATGTCAAACCAGTGAACAGCCTAATAAGTCAGAGATTGTTTGTCACGCCTCAGATGAAATTCTGGCGTAGGGTGGGTGACGGCGCAAATATCTCCTCGTACTCACCAAAATTTTAGTGAACTGCTGTCACCCACCAGAATTAAGCACTCTAGTTATCTTTATATTTACTTGACAAACAGTCTCTCAGTTATTTGAGATTCTTTTATAAAACTAAACATACATTGGTTTTATCCTGCCTACCTACTTAGTATTAACTATTTTTTCTAACTCCTGATTGTTTAGAGAGTAGTAATATTATGTTCGTTAGAATAGTGATAAATTAAAGTTTAAGCTGTTCTAACCATGCTATAATTATATAATGATGCGCTTGCATCCCAACTACAAACACATTTTTTTATACGCAATTAAGCGGAGATGATATAACTGCCCGATTAGACTTTACGAAAAGCGCGATCGCATTCATGCCAGTTTTATACCCAGCATCAACACGAGCAACAAGATCTTAATTCAACCGCAATATAAGCAGTAATAATTATGCCTAATTTAACAACAAAAGACCTAGAAAAATTAACAACTGAACATCCCGACTATCAAATGGAGTTAGTGGGAGGAGAAATTATAATTATGAGTCCGTCTGGTTTAGAGTCAGAAGAAGTAGGAATAGAAATAGCTGCGCAGTTACGCAACTGGGTGCGGCCTCGTAAACTAGGTAGAGTCACAGGTTTGAGTGCGGGTTTTCGTTTACCCAATGCAGATAGAGATGTTCGCGCACCGGATGCAGTATTTATCAGAGGCGATCGCTTGCGTCAGACAGAAATATGCTGAGTTAGTGCCAGACTTGATTTTTGAAGTCAAATCTAAGAGTGATTCTGTCACCAAACTCCGCGAGAAAATCCAAGAATTTATCACTTACGGAACTCAAGTAGGAGTATTAGTTAACCCCCGCACTCGCACAATGGAAGTTTATCGCTCTAGTGCCCCAACAAAATATGAGAAAGTTGTGCTGGGAGATGGAGATGTTTTACAAGTGCCAGAGTTGTTACCAGGGTGGGAGTTATTAGATGGATATTTTTCTGGTGCTTGTTTGATGCTCTGTAGCGGTATTCCTCTGGTTTCACGACGTGCTAGATTGAAATCTCGGTTGTAGGAGCGAGTGATAATATTACAGGAAAAGTAATTTAGCTGATTCCCGGAATTGCCCCACACTGATACATTCGTTTTCAGTGTGGGATGAATTATGATGTTTAACTTGCCTGGCGGGAAGATAAGCACTCTCCCGCAAGTAGCACTACCTTATCTAGGTTTTTTGTTTGCAGGTTCTTCCTCTTTAAAAACTTGGGATTGCTTTCGTTTTCCGAATGTTGGGATTTTGGGGGCTTCAAAATTATCCATCATTTCTCGGAATTCATTCTCGTTAATTGTTTGCGGTTTTTCCGGTGGCTTATTTGGGTTGAGATTTGGATACTCCGTATAAAAATCTCATTGAACTTATCTTGACTTATAAGTTCGTACTTTCTATGAGGATATTTGTTTTTAATATGTTCTACATGCTTGTCTCCTATTTTCCATACACCTTTTATTTCATGACACTTGTTCGCCATATTATGTATAGAATCAGAACGTGCTTCGCTGATCTGTTCTGTTGTTTTGTCTGACCATCCTTTTTGAATTAAACTATTAATGAGAGTATTTATACCGATCTTGTAATTTATTAGAGAATTTTGTTGAGTAGTCACAGCCTGTATTTCTTGAGTCCAATCGAACTCTAGTTCGCGAGGTTGATGAAAATGTTGAAAACCAGAGGAAAAGGCTAAATCATAATTAGCTTTATAAGTATCTTGCCACCTTGCTCCTACAGTTTTAAATTGTGGAATTAAATCCAAAAGGTCTTTTTTTTCCTGTTCCTTTCCCTTGAAGTCAGCATCTACTTTACCTAATTCTAAATCTTTCATTAGTTCCCAAATACCTTGAAGCAAAGATCTCGATTGTATCAACTTTTTCATCAGACGCCCCCACGAAGATTTTTTCTCATCATTATTGCTCATTCTATCATAATTGGTTAGTATAAAAAATGCATCTTTAATTATGTATTGGGCTTGAAATTGTAAACCCGTTAGCCCAAAATGAATACGGTCTTTTATTGGATCTCCAAATTTTCCATCAGAATCTTTAAATTTACTTTCTCGCCAATATTGTGATGATTTACTATGATCACGACAATATTTTTTTTCCTGTTCTCTTCTTCCTTGTGATTGAATATGGTCTTCTCCTACTACATTAAGATGGTCTGTTACCAAAGGTGTTTGAATTCTTGATGCTCCAGAATCCATCATAAGTTGAACAGTATCTGAATTCCCCCATGATAGGTTAAATATACTTCTAAATTCTGGTTTTGCAGGTTTTCTTTCCGATGTTTCCGTTATACTAATTGTTTGATCTTTAGGCTTTAACAACTGAATTGGCACTGTTTTTTTTGAACTTGTATGTAGTACATTTATACCTCTTAGTTATTTACTTACAATTTTTAATGCACTCCCTCTAAATCAAAGATTATAAATGGAGTATGCAGTGCCTGGCTTGAACTGGCATTTCATACTCCATCTATAGAACCCATTTGAGATATCCTTACCTGATCATCAGCCTCACAGTTTTTGGGTTTGATCATTATTACAATAACGCGAAATTTCATCCGGATTGAAATTGAGATGCAGATTTTTATGAGTATTAATATTTAGTAAATCCCTGTTTTTTATCCTACTTTTTCTGCTACAAATTGACGTGGGGAATCTGGGATTTAAGGCCAAAACCAAATGTTATAACTACTTTTTTGAATTGGGTATAAAAAACCTTAACCCCCCATAGTTGGAGGTTGTGCTGGAATCGAAGCTATGATCGCATCAAGAACTTTGGCAATGGGCAAAATTTGCATTCCCATATCCAGCGGTTGTTGACCTTTGGGAATAATAGCCCTCTTAAAGCCCAACTTAGCAGCTTCCCTTAACCTTAATTCTAATTGAGATACAGGCCGCACCTGCCCACCTAAACCTACCTCACCAATCAAAATAGTCCGCGGATCAACTACTCGATCGCGAAAACTAGCGACTACAGCGATCGCTACCCCCAAATCCCCCGCGGGCTCTTCTACATTCAATCCCCCCACTGTCGCCACATAAGTATCTAACTTAGACAAGGGAATACCCACCTTCTTCTCTAAAACTGCCAAAATTTGTTGTAACCTACTACTATCAATTCCAGTAGTAGAGCGCCGAGGTGCACCATGACTGGCAGGGCTAACTAAAGCTTGAATTTCTACAACGATTGGGCGAGTACCTTCCATAGAAACAATCGTTGAAGTTCCCGAAGCATATTCATCCCGACTCCCTAAAAACAATTCTGATGGATTTAAAACCTCTTTTAAACCATTTGCTACCATTTCAAATACACCAATTTCGTGAGTAGCACCGAAACGATTTTTCATAGAGCGTAATAAGCGATGGGAAGCAAAGCGATCGCCCTCAAAATACAAAACTGTATCTACCAAATGTTCTAAAACACGGGGGCCGGCTAAAGCTCCGTCTTTTGTGACATGACCAACAATTAATAAAGTAATATTCTCCCGTTTCGCCACCTGCATCAAAGCTGAAGTACATTCCCGCACTTGAGCAACTGAGCCTGGTGCAGAAGTCAAAGAAGCAAAATAAATCGTTTGAATACTATCAATTACAGCCAAATATGGTTTGAGAGATTCTAACTCTCTTAAAATTACCTCTAAATCTGTCTCTGGCAACAAATACAAATTTTGTCGAGCATCGATAGCTTCAGATTTTCCATTATTTTCTGTATGTACGTCAGAGGATAAATCCTGATCAGACTTCTCTACTTCTAAAACTTCCCCTTCTACTTGCTCTTCATTTATTTCTACAATCAAACGTTGCGATCGCAATTTCACCTGTTGCCCAGATTCTTCGGCTGACACATACAAAATCCGACATCTACTAGATAACTGATTAGCCACCTGTAATAATAGGGTAGACTTGCCAATACCAGGTTCTCCACCAATCAAAACCAAGGAACCAGGAACAATCCCACCACCGAGAACTCTATCCAATTCCTCAAATCCCGAAGGCATTCTCGACAAAGTTTGGTCAGAAATCTGTGATAATAAAAAAGATGCTCTAGGTTGACCTGAAGAATGATCTGATTCTGAGCCTTGACTACCAATTCCCACATCAGTAAATCCTAATCTTTGTAGAGGATTGGTGGTTGGTTGCTCTATCTCCTCTGTCATGGAATTCCAGCTATTACAGCTAGGACATTTACCCATAAACTGGAGAGACTCATATCCACATTCTGTACAAACATATTTTGTCTTTTGCTTGGGCATTTCTTAAAAAAAATTAATATTCACCAGCACATATAAAAAGTCTCAAGTTTAACTAATTAAAGGCTTAGGAACAGTAAATAACTATAATGTTTTTTTGTTATCTTGATGATAGATTAAAAAAACCTATAGATCTTGAATTTAATTAGGAGAGTTAGAAAAATTGGATAATCATAAAGAAAAAATTTTAGTTGTTGATGATGAAGCAAGTATCCGTCGTATTTTAGAAACTCGGCTGTCTATGATTGGCTATGATGTTGTGACAGCAGCAGATGGGGAAGAAGCTTTAGCAATTTTTCACAATGCCGAGCCAGATTTGGTTGTATTAGATGTAATGATGCCAAAGTTAGATGGTTATGGTGTTTGTCAAGAGTTGCGAAAAGAATCAGATATTCCCATAATTATGCTAACTGCTTTGGGAGATGTTGCAGATAGAATTACAGGTTTAGAATTAGGTGCTGATGACTATGTTGTTAAACCTTTTTCTCCCAAAGAATTAGAGGCGAGAATTCGTTGTGTATTACGTCGGGTTGATAAAAATGGTGCTTCTGGGATTCCTAGTTCTGGTGTTATTCAAGTTAGTAATATCAGAATAGATACGAATAAGCGCCAGGTTTATCAAGGGGATGAACGGATTAGACTGACTGGTATGGAGTTTAGTCTGTTGGAATTGTTGGTAAGTCGTTCTGGAGAACCTTTTTCCCGTTCTGAGATTTTACAGGAAGTTTGGGGCTACACTCCAGAACGTCACGTGGATACGCGAGTGGTAGATGTTCATATTTCTCGGCTGAGGGCTAAGTTAGAAGAAGATCCCAGTAATCCAGAGTTGATTTTAACTGCACGGGGTACTGGTTATCTGTTCCAAAGGATTATCGAGCCTGGAGACGCTGGTTGAGTATAGCAAAGCTTACACAATTTAGCTGTTGAGTTAATACCATTTTCAAAAAGTAATGCTATGCTCGGAAACTGGGAAAAATAACTATGACAATAATAAAAGTTAGTAAATACCAGAAACTCATTCCAATATATAACTTTTATAAATAGAAAATCCCAACATAGCAAAGTTTTTGGTAATTGGTATTAGCGATCGCTCAAATATCTAACTAGCATCAAGTCTAAATAATTAATAGACTTGTCCCTTGAGCACATAAAAAAGGCGAATATCCTTACTCTGTAAAGCTGATAGCTATTAATGACTGAAAATGATTAAAATGACTGTTCCATCTAGGTTTTATGGATTTTTTTCTAATATTGTAGCTTTGGTTAAGTACCAGCATTAGGGAAGCTTATCCGTAGGCTCAACCCAACAAAAAGCTATGCAATCTCGGGACTGAGGCAGCATAACATATTTCTGTATTATGTTAAATAGAGGGTATCTATAAATAAAATATTAAGCCTTGATGTAGATGTAGGGTGGGTTAGGCGGGAAGAATTCCACACTAATGATAGGATATTTCTAATCCGCCGTAACCCACCGCAGATTGGCTATTTGATGTTGTTGTTTTTAGATTTTTTTACAGATATCTTCTAGTCACATAAAATTACTGTAGTGTGAAGATTTTTAGCCTATACAATCTTACTTTTTACTTTTAACTTTATGTAATACCAATTCCTCAAAATTTTGCTATACTTGACAGCTTTATAACTTTGCAAAATCAAGGTTATAAGCCTAGCATGACTTGTGAGAATTGGTATAATATCATGTCCAGTTGAAAAGTGATATAAATAAATCAGAGAGGAGGCGTCGAGGCGCGGAGGGAAAAAGAAAGTATCAGGAGGAGAAAGTTTTTTTATCACTAATTAAACGGACATTATATAAAACGGTATAAGAGACTGTTTGTCAACTAAATATTAAGATAGCTAGAGTTTTTAATTCTGATGGGTGACGGCGTCAAACTAAAATTATGATGAGTACAAGGAGATATTTCCGTCTCACCCATCCTACGTCAGAATTTAATCTGAGTTTTACAAAAAATCTCTCAGGAGAGCTATCTCAATTTAATCATATATTTCAGGAGTGGACATCATGCCCGCTTCACAAGATGGATAATTTTTGTTTGGGAAATCCTCAATCAGAAATCTTCACTACTGACTACTTTTAATACTAAAAATTGACCTACGGAATTTGAGTTAAATATGACTAAATCAGATCAAAATCAAGTCATACGAATGCTTCCGATTGTATTAGGAGGATTAGGAGGCACATTACTAATGATCAATCGATTATTAACCCCTAATCTATTAGCTTCTCAAGCTCGTTCTGATGTAGTGGGAGTAATTTTAAGTGCTTTTTTGATTTTGACTGGTTTACTTTGGCAGCAGATACTACCACGTTCTCCTGATACTGTCAAATTAATAGGTAAAGAAGGATTAGAATTATTACCTGAATTGTCAGAAATAGCAAAAACTGAACTGGCTTGGGCTTCGAGTTTATTGTTAACTAATACAGTTACTAAAACAATTATTATTTGGTATCAAGGCAAGGTATTACTAAGAAGGGGTATTTTACCTGCCAATTCACAAGTAAAACCGGGAGCTATTTTAAAGCGAGTTTTAGAGAAACAAAGGCCAATTTATTTAGTTGATTTAAAAGTTTATCCAGGTCGAATCGAATTTAATTACTTACCAGAAAATACTCAAGGTGTTATTTGTCAACCTATTAATAGTAATGGTGTAATGATTTTAGGGGCAAATGCACCTCGCAGTTACACCAAACAAGATGAAAATTGGATTTCAGGAATAGCAGATAAATTAGCAGATACTTTGCCAAGAGAAATTAATTAGAATCAAGATACAAGTTAATTTTTTGTGATTGTCATATGGCCTTTTTATATGGGATTCTTGTAATAGTTATGTTAGTCGGTATTGCTGGTGCTGTAATTCCAGGTATACCCGGAGCGAGTTTGATTTTGGGTGCAATTCTAGTTTGGGGTTTTATTAATGGTTTTAGTGGAATGGCTTGGACTCTGGGAATAGCTATCCTAGTTCTGGTATCGAGTATTTCGATAGATATTTTGGCTACCTATTGGGGAGCGAAACAGTCAGGCGCAAGTAAATGGGGACAAATAGGTTGTTTTGTTGGCTTTGCTTTAGGGTTTTTCGGCCTATTACCAGCCTTACCATTTGGCGGGCCTCTATTCGGGATGTTATTTGGGCCTTTTGTGGGAGCAGTTGTGGGAGAATTTTTATACCGGAAAGATATGGAGTTTTCTCAGAGGCTGAAATTATCGGTAAAAGCTGGAATAGGTATTGTGGTGGGTTCAGTTGTAGGAAATATCATTCAAGGAGCTTTAGCGATCGCCACTGTTATAGTTTTTCTTGTGACAACCTGGCCTCCAGTGAGTAGCTAGAAGGAGTACATTCTACCAGTAGGAGAAATATAAACTGCTTTGTGGTCTGTTGACTCTGAGCCTGGTGTAACTCGAACAGTAACTACATTACCTTCTTCAGCGTATTCGTATGTAAGTAGACTGTCATTGTATATATTTACTGTGCCATAACTATTGGGTATTGCCTGTAAATCAACTCTAATATTTGTGCTTCTTCCTGCTGGTAAAAATCTTTCTGTTTCTGGAACAAGACTATAGTTAAGAGTTGTTCCTGTCTCATTTAAAATTTTGATTGTAATTGGTTTTTTTGGATCTGCTGCTTGAGCTTCTGGCTGCCAATATCCTGGTACATAGCTAGGAGCATTTTGAGAAAATACTTTTGTAGGATAAATTATGAAGCTTGAGGTAATTAATATTGTTGTTATCAGCGCAACTTGTTTCATTTTTTTTCCTTTTAACTTGATCATATCCCCATGGGACTAATGGCTATGCTTCACCAACATGAGAAATTCTATACAGTTATTAAGTAGGTGAGCGTTAAAAAATCAAGGTATGTAACAAAATGTCAAACTAGGAAATAAGCTAAGACCCCGCCCGTCCCGGCAGGGTTTCAGAAATAAGTTATTTCAGATTCTTTTACAAAACTAAACATACATCGGTTTGATCGTACCCACCTACTTAATTTAAGGCGTTGGAAAGATTTATTACATCCTACAGATAGAGGATTCTGAGGTTAACCTGATTGGGCTATTTAGAGATTGTTGAGTTTCTGAGATTACTTTTATGCTTTTTAATCTAAGAATTTGAATAAACTTTTCGATAATAAGTCTGATATTCTTCAGACAATAATGGTTCCCACCAGTTTCGGTTATTCAAATACCATTCCACAGTTTGACATAACCCTTCTTCAATAGTTACTGAAGGTTGCCAGCCTAATTCATTATTAATCTTCGTTGCATCAATAGCATAACGTCGATCATGTCCTGGTCTATCTTTAACAAAAGTAATTAATTTTTCACAAGGTTGCACAGGTAAATCACTCCCCAAACTATCCATAATTTTACACAAAATTTTTACTAAATCAATATTTTTCACCTCATTATTCCCACCAATATTATAAGTTTCTCCTGGCTTCCCTTTATGAATTATTGTGTCTAATGCTTGACAGTGATCTATTACATATAGCCAATCTCTAATATTTTGCCCATCTCCATAAACTGGTAATTGTTTTCCTAATAACATATTGATGCACATCAGAGGAATTAACTTCTCAGGAAAATGATATGGTCCGTAATTATTAGAACAGTTAGTAATAATTGTCGGAACACCATAAGTATGATAATATGCTCTAGCAAGATGGTCACTTCCTGCTTTGGAGGCAGAATAAGGGCTATTTGGTGCATAAGGAGTTGTTTCTGTAAAGGCGGGGTCTTCTGGGCCTAAACTACCATAAACTTCATCAGTTGAGACATGGAGGAAAATACAACGACGGTTGGCATTTTGGCCAACACTAGGATAATGATTTTTAAATGCCTCAAGTAGAGTGAAAGTGCCGACAACATTAGTTTGAACAAAAGCCGATGGGCCTAGTATAGACCTATCTACATGGGATTCTGCTGCCAAGTGAGCTACTGTGTCTATATCTTCTTCCTTGAGTAAGCTATCTACTAATGAGCGATCGCAAATATCTCCCTGGACAAAACGGAAATTTTCTCTATCTTGTAAATCTGCTAGAGTTTCTTTGTTACCAGCATAAGTTAGAGCATCTAACACAACTACTTGGTGATTAGGATGGGTTTTACACCAATGATGGACAAAGTTAGAACCTATAAATCCAGCACCACCAGTTACCAACAATCGACTTTCCATAATTCTCAATCTATAAAATCTGACTAAAACTAAGATTTTTTAGCTGTAACATTAATTGTTGTACTCTAACTTTTGACAAAATTGAAAGTCAAATAAATTACAACCCAGAAATCATCATTTTTTATTGGTTGGTAATTTTGATTTCTAGTTTTTAACTGTTTATAGCAGTAAGTCCAAAAAATATCATTAAGGGCAAAAAGGCATGCTGGCAAGAGGGATAGCCTTTGGTGGGGAATAATAAGCACCATCTTTCATGTCGGCAATAGCTGTTTGAGGCGATCGCCGATATAAAACACGGAGCGATGAGAAATTGCAAAAAGCCCATCACTAATTGAAAAAATCTAGTAGAAGGCTCAAATCCTATTCTGGAGTAACTTTTGCCTCTTACCTCTTGACTCTTGCCTCCAACGTAAGGAGTTGATAATTTAGTGTGAGGAGAAAATTATAGTGAGCCAGCAAAAAATATTAAGGCTAGCCAAGCAAGGAGAACCCAAAGCGATCGCCTTTCTAATCAACAAAGCATTAAGTAGTATAGGAGTCAAAGCTAGGGCTAATCTTGAGAAAAACTATTTACATATTTTACTAGAAGCCTCCCAACTCCCAAATCAGAAAGCTTGTATCAGAGTCATTCAAAAAGGAATGCAACGCCTCAACGCCTCATCAATCGATTTTGTGAATATTTATGGGCGAAAATTAGGTAACAAAGCTCCTGAATGGACAGAAGTAATTGAATTACGGAAACCTAGTATTTACCATCCAGCTGGAGTAGGGGCTATCTGGTGGCAGTCAGAAAACACAAATCATTCCCAAACTTCTGTAACTCCCGTATCTTCTCTACCTCAAAATGAAATATTAGACGCTCCAGAAAAAGCCTCTCCAAAACAGGAGAAAAGCAAATGTGAGGATATAGACTTTGACTCAGTTAATCTCAATCAGTCTGAAAGTAAAGTAAGCACTCTAGCAAAAACAAAAAAGTACTCTTCTCCCCGCCATAATCCTCGGCAACTTTCTCATCAAAAAAAACCAACCTTTTGGCTATTGACAAGTGCTCTTGGTGTAGTATTAATTCCGATATTAAATGTAGCTTTTAATCTTCAAAATTATAAGCTACCAGTTATTATTTCAACTACTTCTCAAGCAGCAAAAACATCTCAGCCTCCAGTATTAGAGATTAGTCAGCCAGTAGTATCTCCCATACCTACTCCTCAAGTTATCTCATCCCAGAATCAACTTAACTTATCTCAAATTTCCGAATTTATTCTCTCATCAATCAAGTCTCCGATAAATCCTGATACGAGAATTACTATTAAAGCCATGGGTGATATTATCCCCGGTACTAATTATCCTCAAAATAAATTACACCCCAGAAAACAAAAATTATTTGCATCAGTCAAACCACTTTTACAAGATGCTGATATTGTATTTGGTAATTTTGAAAGTACTTTAACAGATTATCCAAAAAGTCAGAAAAGAATGGGTAGTGGTAGGGTATTTGCTTTTAGAACGCCACCAGATTATAAGCATTTACTGAAAGATGCTGGTTTTCATGTATTTAGTGTTGCTAACAATCATTCTTTTGATTTTTATAAACAAGGATTTGAAGATACAATTAACAATATTCAAAGTGTAGGAATGCAAGCAGTTGGTAGAAAAGGAGAAATTATTTATCGGAAAGTAAAAGGGGTAAATATAGCCTTTATTGCTTTTAGTACTTATAGTTATCATAACTCTATGCTTGACCTAGAATCTGCGAAGGAAATGGTGAGGGAAGCAGACAAAAATGCAGATATTATTGTGATTTCTGTTCACGCAGGTGCAGAAGGAACTAAGGCACTACGAGTCAAAAATAAAACAGAATATTTCTTTGGTGAAAATCGAGGCAATAAGGTTTTATTTGCTCATACATTAATTAAAGAAGGTGCCGATATGATTTTAGGGCATGGTCCTCATGTGCCAAGAGCAATGGAAATTTATCAAGGAAAATTAATCGCTTATTCTCTAGGGAATTTTATGGGATATCGTACTTTATCTACGAAAGTTCAATTGGGGTATTCTCTAGTATTGGAAGTAGATATTAATCCTAAAGGTGATTTTGTTTCTGGTAGAATTTTGCCTGTTCATTTAAATAAAAAGGGTATTCCTTATCCTGATAAATCAGGTCGGAGTATTAAGCTAATTAAGAAGCTGATACAAAAAGATTTTCCGAATACAATGTTAAAAATTGATAGTGAAGGTAAGATGACAAAGAAATCAGAAAAAAGTGAATAAATTTGAAAGTGAAACCTAACTCGCGCATAGTTTATGTGTTGGGTTAGGGTGACATATTTCCGGGATGATGGGCGATGATTTTTAATTTCAAAACCCTCTCCCTGCTCCCCTCCTATCTTCATCATCTAATGATGGTACAAAACAATTGGGTTACCCTGCGGGAAGCGAGCTATGTTACCTCAACCCAACCTACAAATACAGATTTTTATTATTGGGTAATCAATCAAATATCGGGACTTTAGCAAAAAATAATTTAAAAATAGCATCAAAAGCTTGCACAGTAATGCTTTTACCTTTTGTAAGCCTCTAACTTGATATATCTGGATGTAA
>JAJEAQ010000531.1 GCA_022822685.1 Trichodesmium sp. jk18x7bins.61 | reverse complement strand
TGAACCACTAAATATAGCTGCATATATTTTTTCCTCTTTTCGTATCTTATCTGAGATAGTATGGTCTTCTCCTACTACATTAAGATGCTTTTTGCTCAAATTTCCTTGAATCTTTTTAGCTCGAGACTGAGCTTCTTCTGGACTCAGATTCATCTTTTGAGAAGTTTTAAAAGCTTCATCTTTAATCTCATCTTGCAGCAAGGACGCTATCATATCTCTGTTTTGTTTCTTTGAAGGTGGAGTGAGTTCATTATCTAAAAGCATATGGAGACTGAACTGCTTTTCTTTAACAAGATTGTACTGAGCCTGAGCTTCTGGATATTTGTTTTCAATATCCTCTACATAGTGGTTTTCGACCTTCCAGACGCCTTCTTGCTGACTGTTTTTTTTGGCTATCTCGTGGATTGCATCAGAAAATACTCTCTTCAAGTTTGAAGGCATGTTGTGTTCTGGCTTTGTGCTAATCAATTTTTTTTATTCTACAGCATTTTCTAGAGCATTCAAACTTGCCTTGTAATTTGATAGATGATCCTTTGTTTCCTTAAGGACTTGTTTTTCTATTCCCGCCTCCTGAATATAATTTTTCACCTGCTCATAATCTTCGGAATCTGAAACTAAATTCTTTACAACTTGTTTTGTCTTCTCTGATTTTTTGATTTTACGTAAATAACTTGCATAAACAATGCAATACTTTAGCAACATATCTTCAATCTGTGAATGTAACTCCCAAAATTTTTCTTTTTCCTGTTTCTCCATTTCAGAAGAATACCCACCTGAATTAAGCTCTTCTAGCATGGTTTTGAGGCTAATCATTTGATCCAACTGCTTGGCCAACAAATCGATACTTTTCTTCACACTACTTGTGTCTTCAGACTCTAGCCTTTCTATTGTTTGATCCATGTTATCAGCACCAAGTTGTATATGTACTAGCAACTGAAAAAAACTTAGTTTAAATGAATCTCTAAATAGCTTCTTGTGAGGGGAAGTTGTAGATGTTTCCGGCACAGTTGTATCTTTCCCTTTAGTTATAAGTTCCTCCTCTTGTTTGAGAAATTCATTCTGTGTTTAATAATTAGAGGAACCAGTATATTTATTAACATATTCTTTTTCTTGATTTCGTCTATCTTTTGACTTGGTAGAGTCTTCTCCTACTACATTCAAGTGATTGTCTTTGAAAGGATTCAGGCTATTTTTTAGCTCCTTTTCTAATTTTATTAAAGGTTTTTCAAATGGAGTGTCAAAGTTATAACATTGAACAGTTTTTAAAGCAGAATTATGGGGATTTACCTGTTGAATTCTTGTCTGTAAGGCTTTTGCACCCATCAGATTTGCTTGTTTCTCTTTGGAAGCATCATCAATCCCTGTTTGCTGTTCTTTTTTATCTGAGGTGTTTGATGTGTTCTGCTGCACGACATCAGTGGTGACTAAACTTCTTTGTAATGAAGCAAGCATGCTTCTAAATCCTGGATCTGGTGGTGTTTCCCGAACTGCTTGTGTTGCTGTTGTAGCAGTCGTTTTACTTTTGGGTTTGTACGAATCAATTGATACTATTTGTTTGGGTATCTGTATGTAGTACATCTAGAACTCCTATTCTATTTTAGTTAATCTTTCTCACTTATGCTATGGCAACAGGAAATATTCTGGCTTTTGGAGAAGTAATTTATATTTTTTCCTTCTGGTAGAGCATTGGTTTGTTGATATAATTTTATGTCTAATGGCTAATTTTTTTTCCCATACCTGAATTTTTAAACGAAAATGTGAGTAAATGAAGTGGTAAAAAAGTGCATTCAGCTCAGGGATGTATCCCCAAAAATAACCATGGTTCTGCTCCCGATGCTTCCAGGCTCAGGAGAGCGCGGGAGTTCCCGCCAGGAGAGTTAAAACTATTAAGGTAATTTTATGGCAACTATTGAATCTCAAGACATGACTCTAGAAAAATTATTTGATGAATTTTATGTAATTCCTGATTATCAGCGGGAGTATGTTTGGGAAGAAAAAGAGGTAAATGAATTTATTCGAGACATATATGAAGAATTTTATGAGCAAAATCAGAACTCCTACTCCGAGTATTTTATTGGTAGTATTATTGTTTGTAGTCGAGGCGATAATTTTTATGAAGTAATTGATGGGCAGCAACGAATGACTACTGCTTATTTAGTTCTCTGTGCAATTCGTGATTATCTTTTAAGTATTAATTCAAATGAACGTATTGAAGCATTAAAAAATAAGATTGCCTCTCTATATACAGATGAATGGGGTAATGATCAGTTTCGACATAGGGTAGAGCTGCAATATGAAGAGAGTCGAGGAATACTTGAAAATATCGCTATGCAGGCAGATTTAGATTATATCATTCCTAGTCTGTCTGTTAAACATATTCATAATGCTTATATTGAAATTATAAAATTTCTTTCCCTTAAATTTGAATTAGATGACCAGGCTGTTTCTAATCTGAGAAAATTTTACGCGTATTTTCTGAAAAATGTTAAGTTAATTCGAGTCAAAACTGCTAGTGTTGCCCATGCTTTAAAAATATATTCGACTCTTAATCATCGTGGTTTACCCCTAGATGATATGGATTTACTCAAAAATTTAATTTTTACTAAAGCTAAACAAATAGATTATGGGAAAATTAAAGTCAAATGGAAAAAAATGATAGATTTACTCTATCATGCTCAAGAAAAACCAATGCGTTTTTTGCGTTACTTTATCTTGGCCAGGTATGCAGAAGATGGAAATTACATTACTGAAAAAGAGGTCTATGATTGGTTTATGCAAAATGAGTCTAGATGCAGATATAAAACTGAACCGATTGTGTTTGTAAATAATTTACTTGCTTCAGCTCAAGCTTATGTACAATTTTTAAAAGGTAATAATTCTGATGGTAATGTAAATCGGTATTTGGTAAATATTCGCTGTCTTAGTGTTAATGTGAGGCAGCATTTAATATTACTTTTAGCTGGAAATAGATTACCAGAAGATTGTTTTATTGATTTATGTAGGGAAGTAGAAAATTTATTATGTTTGGCAATGTTGACTAGCGATCGCAACCAAAAAGCATTTGATGGTGTGCTTCTCAAGTGGGCAAGTGCATTACGCAAAATCACATCACATGCAGAATTTAATCAGTTTATTGCTGAGGAAATTATTCCTAGTAAACAAAGAGTAGCAGACAAATTTGAGAAAGCATTCCGTAAACTTAGTCAGTCATCATTTCAGCCATATCAAATTAAATATTTTTTGGCAAAACTAACACAATATATAGATGAAACAGCTTGGAGTAGTGGAGGAGGAATTGATGATTTAAGAAATTATATTTTTAAATTAGAAGTAGAATACATTTTACCAGAAAATCATACTCAAGAAGTTTTATTAGCTTTTGATCAGCCCAATGAAATAGAAAGTTATAGCAAATGTTTAGGAAATATGACTCTGTTAGAAAGTTCGATTAAATCTGCGATTACTAATGCTAACTTTACAGAAAAAAAATTAGGCTATACTAAATCACGATTTCTATTGACTAGAACGATTGCTGAAAAAATATCTGTTGGGGAAAATACAACAATTGATGTGGCAGTTAAAGATTTGCAGACATTTGAAAAATGGGATTCTCAGGCAATTAACACTCGTCAGGAAATCTTGACTCAATTATCTAAAAAAGTTTGGGATATTCCTGGTAAGACAATTGAAAACAACAGAAGGCAGAAGGGAATTATATCATGTCCGAATGATTAAGTATAATAAAATTGGGAGTCGGCGCGGAAGAAGGAAAAAGGAAAAAGGAAAAAGGAATTCCGAGGCGCGGAAGGAAAAAAGAAGATATCAGGAGGAGAAAGTTTTTTATCACTAATTAAGCGGACATTATATTAGATAAGTATTGACATATTTCTGACGGTGCGCTTAAGCGATCACCACGGGATTCTTCTTTCATGTCGGCGACAGCCGAAACCAACATATTATCAGTTATAGTAAAATTCGTGGTAATAAAAAGAAAGTAGGGGAGTGAGCCAGAAAGTTGAATACATCTTCTCCTTTTTGATATGAATTACCATTATTAGCAATACTAAAAGAATCCAAAAAAGCTTTAGCCTCTGGAAAATCTAAATTTCCATCCTCAGCAATCACTTGTAAACTATATAACTTTGGTCCGCTAGGGTCGATATATATTCTTAGTAGTAACTTAAAATCAGGTTGATCTTTTGACTGTAAAATTATTTCTCTGCCTGGAAATCCCTTATAACTAATCTTCTTTTCGTTAATTATATTAGAATTAGAATTTATTGCTGCCCCATCTCGTGCTCCATCTAAACCTTTTTCAACATTGTATTGACTAGGATCGACTGGATATTTCATGCTAGAAACAGAGAAAAATCGTTGTTTTTCTGGATATCTGTAAAATACAAATAGGGCATTAAGTATTCCCAAAGAAGTATTAACAGATAAATTTTCTTCCTTTGGTTGCCCAGGAAAATATACTGTATAACTACTATCTTTAGCTGTGTATTTATACCAATTATTGGCAAGTTGATAGGAGTTGGGAATTAAGAGTTGGGAGTTTGGGGAAAAGGGAGGGAAATAGGAATAAATAGTATTAGTATTGACAAATAGTGATGAAGATTTTGAGCCTCTATACAGAAATCCTTTTGCATCTATTTGAAAACACAGAAATGTAACTATGCTAAAGGATTTGACAATTAAAAATAGTTTCATTATAGTCAACTTAATTCTGTTTATTGATATTAATTATAGTCAGGCTGAATACCATTTTCTTAACAGGAGCATATCACCTTTGTAGGTTGGGTTGAGGTACGTTGAGTCTGTCGCCGACATGAACGCGAAGCGTCTCTGAAAGAGAAAACCCAACTTAATACCCTTTTCTTTAAGAGGCTGTTTGTAAAACTGAGATTAAATTCTTGCGTATTGTGGGCCATTGCTGAGATATCTCCTCATATAAGGCCTCGCTCTTAAGGGCGGGGTTTAAATTTTAGTTGTTCGCCACCGGCCACCAGAATTCAACACTCTAGTTATCTTAATATTTACTTTACAAACAGTC
>JAJEAQ010000754.1 GCA_022822685.1 Trichodesmium sp. jk18x7bins.61 | reverse complement strand
ATGTTCAGGGATGTTTTTGTCGGTAGAGTCTGATGGTAGTACTGATATATTGGGGGGATGAGGGTTGATTGGTGTGGGTGTGGCTTGATTCTAATTCGATTTTTCTGCTGATTTATATTGCTTTGTGGTGATTTTGAGCTAGTTAGTATGGGAATTGGGAGTAGGGAGTAGGGAGTAGGGGCTAATTCTCTCCCCTTCTGCTAAACCAGTAGTTCGGCTATTGAGAGCGCCGACCGCTCTTTCCCGCGGCGACTAATTCCGCGGCGACTAATTCCGCGCCGACGCGGCGACTAATTCCGCGGCGACTAATTCCGCGGCGACTAATTCCGCGCCTCCTAAAAATAGTTACTTTTTTCGGGACTTCCCTACATGAAGGGTGTTTATGGGGTTTGAGTTTGTGTTTGTGTGTTGGTTGTTTGGTTGTTTGGAGTTGGTTTTATGTTTACTGCGATTATAATGTTTGCTAAATACTTAATGTGTATCTGGGGCTCTCATTCTGAGGCGACTCGATCGGGAGATGGCTTATTTTTTCGCCAGGCAAGTTAAAATGCCTTGGTTTGCCAAAATAGAAAAAGGGGCGTTGCTTAGTAGGGGGATGAATTAGGCATCAGGATTTAGGAAATTTTCCCAGACTAAGGTTGTCTGAGCAAACAAATTCATCCCATAATTAACCAACGCCGAAAAAGGTGTAGTTGAGAAATCTACATTTGACAAGTATGTACCAGCCCATATTGCTTATGTCCAAGAACTAATTGCTAAAGGACATAAAGCTAAGACTGGTTATTGGGGAAGTTATGGAGGAGGAATGTTACTTTTTGAGGCTTCATCTATGGCCGAAGCTCAAGCAATAGTAGCTCAAGACCCCCTTCAAAAATAATTGTGTTACTTATGAAATTTATCAATGGTGCATAGTTGCAGAATAAAAATTTATGCTATAGTTAAAGGTGATCCGGATCAGCGCGGCTACAACGCCTAAACCTTGTCAGGACCGGAAGGTAGCAGCAACACGGGATGCTTGTAGTAGGCGTTGTCTTCGGATCACCCATTTGAAAGGAGCCAAGAGATTATTATGGACAATTTGGGAGGAATTATTCAAAGGGCAGTTTATCTAGGAGTTGGATTAGCTTCCTATGCAGGCGAGAAGGCGAGCAAAAAATTAACAGAATTAAGATCGGAAGCCCAAAAACTGGCTGATGAAATGGTAAAGCGTGGTGAAATGACCACAGAAGAAGCTCGCAGATTTGTTGAGGATATGATGAATAAAGCTATGCAGCAGCCACCTGTAGAGTCATCCCAAGAAACAAGACCTAATGAGCCACGTCGGATTGAGATTCTTTATGATGATGATAGTTCATCAGAGTCAAACTCCCCAGAAGTAGATAAAATGCGTCAAGAAGTGCAGAACTTACAAGAAGAATTGCGTCGGTTACAAAAAAATTAAATCTATCATAAATAATTAGGGCACGGCTCGGCTCAACTAATCCACGTACTCTAAATTTTCAAGGAAAGCTCAAATATATCATAATGGAAGATTGGCCAAAGAACTTTTTTCAAGTTATTGAAACTGCCGTGTTAGAAGTAGAAAATTTATTTAATGAAATGGCAGAGGAAATTTATGAAGTTATAGATGAGTGGGAAAAGTTCTCTGAGGAAATTACAGAAGAAATAAATACTAATATTATTGCAGAAATAGATGAGTATTTGAATGATTTAATCGACCCAATCATTGAAGTATACTTAGACTTAGATTTAGATACACCAAGAGAAGATGTAGACTACTATTTTGTAGATCATGTAGAACCTACATTAGAAGAACATCCAGCTTGTAGAGGATGTACTCACTATCATGGTCAAGTTTATGGAGGAAATCTTTTAGTTTGTGCAATGCACCCTTATGGTGTAGAGGGAGAAAGTTGCCCAGACTGGGAATCATATAATGAATAGTAGCTTTAACTGAACTTTGCAAAGTTCCTATTCACTCTGGCAGGAAAGAAAAATCTGGAGACTCACTTCAAATTCTCCACATCACAAATATGTCAAACTCAGGGATTCTTTACATTGTTGGTACACCAATAGGCAATTTAGAAGACACCACATTTAGAGCAGTTAAAACATTACAAAAAGTAGACTTAATCGCAGCAGAAGATACTCGCCACACTAGCAAATTATTACAACATTTTCAAATCTTAACCCTACAACTAAGTTACCATCAACATAACCAACAAAGTCGCATACCGGAATTAATCGCAAAACTACATCAAGGAAAAACAATTGCTCTAGTAACTGATGCTGGAATGCCGGGGATATCTGATCCTGGATATGAATTAGTCAAAGCTTGTGTTTCAGAAAGTATTTCTGTAGTACCTATACCAGGAGTGAGTGCCAGTATAACAGCATTAAGCGTTTCTGGACTACCAACAAACAAATTTATATTTATCGGTTTTTTACCTACTAAAAATAAACCACGCCAAGAAAATTTAGAAGCTTTATCTAATTTTCCAGAAACCATAATTTTATATGAGTCTCCCTACAGACTAAAAGAAACTCTGGTAGATTTAGCTCAAGTATTAGGTAAAAATAGAAAAATAGTTTTGGGGAGAGAACTTACTAAACTCCATGAAGAAATTTGGCGGGGTACAATTGGAGAAGCAATAATTTATTATCAAACTAATCAACCAAAAGGAGAATTTACCCTTGTCATTGCAGGTGCAGAACAAGATACACCAGTATTGTCAGAAAATACTATTAAAGTAGAATTACAAGAACTTTTGGCAAAAGGAATGTCGCGATCGCAAGCCAGTCGTCAACTAGCCCAACAAACAAATTTATCCCGTCGCCAGATTTATCAAATTGCCCTAACAATTCCAGATAATTGAGTCTATAATTAGAAAATTATTTTCCCATGCTCATTAAACTGTGGATTCAATTGACTCTTTTCTCAAACGCTTTGAACATTTTGGTGTAGAGCTAAGTCTAGAACGCATCTACCAAC
>JAJEAQ010000644.1 GCA_022822685.1 Trichodesmium sp. jk18x7bins.61 | reverse complement strand
GCGGACAACTAGAATTATGATGAGTACAAGGAAATATTTCCCCCTAACCCATCCTACGCAATAATTTAATCTCGGTTTTACAAACAGTCTCTTAGATTGAGATGGCGATCGCTCATAGTCAAGACTACGTCTACGTACTTTGAAACTGATAGAGTCAGGGAATGTCAATCAGCAAAGTCAGTTAAATATTCAATATTAGTCGTCCAACTCTATATCAATGGAAAAAGTATTTAAAAAAAAACTGCTTCAACTACTTCTCAAAAAAGTGTCCCACCCCCTCAAGCATCACAAATTAGAGATTTAGAGAAGTTTAAAGTATTTTTATTGATACTCATAGTAGTAAAACTGAAACAGAACTAGCCCTACTCTGGGGAGATGTAATTCAGCATACAATTAACATAATTGATAGATTAGTCTCTCTTGTACTGATAATTCGTACTTTGTGTTTACTAAATCTAGGTTTAGGCAAAAAATTATGACTAAAACTGATCCCCAATCATCTCAAAAATTAATTTTTTTAACAACATTAGATGATACTAATACTCAAACTATCCCCCAATCTCAGGGCATTTTTAGCATCTTTGGGGCATTCCCAGAATATGACCGTGGTAACAGACTGTATAACATGGGTAGATATGAGTCAGCCATATTCTACTACGAAAAAGCAGTGACAATCAAGCCTGACTGGGCGATAGGTTGGCTAAAGCTGGCTCACACTCTCTATCAACTACAAAGGTATGAACAAGCAGTAGAAGCTTACGAGCGATCGCTATCCCTCAAACCCAACGACGATGATGCTTGGAATTGTTACGGAGTCGTATTATCCAACTTACAAGAGTATGAAGAAGCGATCGCGAGTTTCGACACAGGAATCAAAATCAATCCAGATAACTACCAACTCTGGTACAACAAAGGAATAATTTTAGCGACTCAGAAACAGTATCAAATAGCTATCAAGTGCTATAAAAAAGCACTAGAAATACAACCAATAATGGGAGAAATTTGGTATGCGCAAGGGGAAGCTTTAATAAATGTGCAAAAATATGCTCAAGCCTTAGCTGCTTATGATTGTGCCGTGAAACTAAAGCCTGATAATTATCATATTTGGTTAAACAGAGGATTAGCACTAGTTCAAACTGGACGTTATGCAGAAGCAGCGCTCAGTTACGACCATGCAATAGAATTACAACCGGATAATTATCTGGCTTGGTTTAACTTAGGAATTGCTCAAACTAAACTAGACAAATATCACGATGCAGTCTCTTCTTTTAACAAAGTCATCAAATTAAATCCTGATGATTATGAAGCTTGGTATTATAAAGGACTAGCTTTAAAAAATCATTGGAAAGAAGGGGGAGTTGTTTGCTTTGATAAAGCAATTAATTTCAACCCTAATCTACCAGAAATTTGGATTAGTCGTGGTCATGCCTTATTAGATTTATTTAAGTATGATGATGCAGTAGAATCTTTTAATCAGGCAATTACAATTAGTTCTAATTATCCAGAGGCTTGGTTAGGTAGAGGCAAAGCATTGGTGGCATTGAGTAAGTATAATGAAGCTCTTATTGCCTATAGTAATGCAATAGCTACCCAGCCAGATTTTTTAGAAGCTTGGAATTGTCGAGGAGAAGCATTAGAAAAACTTCAGCAGTACGATCAAGCAATAGCAGCTTATGACAAAGTAATAGAAATGAGTGTTAACCAAGGAATTTCTGTTGCTAAGGTAGGTTTACAGAGAGGAGCTGCTTTAGAAAAGTTACAAAAATATTCTCAAGCAATAGCAGCTTATGATTTAGTAATTTCTAAAGATACTGATAATTTTGATGCTTGGTTGCAGCGGGGATTATGTTTAGTACAAATGGCACGTTATCAAGAGGCAGTTTTTAGTTATAATCAAGCTATTAGGATTTGGCCTAGTAATTATCAGGCTTGGTTAGAATTAGCTGGAATGATGGAAAAGTTAGAGCAGTATGAAAAAGCGATCGCCGCCTACGATCAAATAGTTTCTTTGAGACCAGGTAATTATGAAATTTGGTTGAAACGAGGATTAATTTTAGAAAAATTAAGATATGTACAAGAAGCAGTTAGTTCCTACAAAATAGCTCTGGAAATTAAACCTGATTATCAAGAAGCACTTGATAGGAAAAATAAACTGAAGTTGCCTGGTTAATTTGAAGTAGATAGTAATAACTTTAGCAGAGTTAGTTTAGGGCTTAGTTAAGGCTAAAGTTATTACTAATTTATATTTATAGCCATAATTTTGATAATTTGACAGCCAGAATATTGAGCTATGATGCAACATTTTGAGTTTTACTTCTAGCCTAGTCATTTTTATGTCTATTTTCCTCCAAGAAATCGGCAAAAGACCAAGAAAAACTAACAATCATCGCTTTAACTATTGCATTCATCTGGTCTTGGTGATGATTTTTTGGGAGTTGTTTTGTTTCCTGAGATTGATTATTCATTGTGATTCGTATCCTTAAATTAAAAAAACCATAATTATATATATAGCACTACGCAAATACGCGTTTGACATTCTCGAAAAGCAGCATCAACACAATCTCGTACTGTTTCAAAATCCTTAATTCTCTGTTTCATCCAGTTTTTTAAGACAGACCATTTGAGGGATGAGATTTTCTGTCAACCAACTCTCGAATAAATCTCGATTACATGACCCCTCAAAAGTTAAAGGTGCAAATATTTTACCGGATTTTAAGGCGCTAATCCAACTCGTTCTTTCTGTTCTTTTTCCTGATTTTACATAACATCACATCTTTCTCCTTTTAAGCTATAACCATACCCATAATCTTCTCTATTATCAAATCCGGCTTCATCTACATATACTATCTTTTCTGTCTCTACTTATCCTAATTTTTCGATGAATTTGGCCCGTTGAGTCTCATCTCTTTCTTTATATCCGTAAGTTTTTTTTCTAATAATTCCCAGCTTTTTAAAAACATAGCTTACGTTCTGTTGAGTCAAAAATTTCCCCCATAATTCAGCTAGGGGAACGGAGTTCGTTCGCGTCAGCGGAACGGATGTTCAAGGGATAGAACATCTCCTGTCTCTTTTTCCCTGGACAGCCATAAATCATCGGTATTTCTACTCATCTTAAACAGACGACAGACATCAATTTTTTTTATACAGCACTTCACAGCAGAAATTGCTCAAGAGCGGAAATCATAACTATAAGGGGCTGGCATAGTATTTCCTCGATACCTTAAATTTTCTTGATCTATTATAATTTTATAAATTTTTATGGGAATGTCCTAACCTATTTGCGTAGCGCTATACTAATTCTATTAAAACATACCCGTAAAAATACTAGAATGATACATCACAAGTCACAAAGTGATATATATCATCAAAAACTTACTGGAATTTCAGTTTATGGATTGTGGAGGTAGGAAATATCTACAGATTCAAGATACAGAGTTTGATGCAATAAAAAAATCTTTGTTTGTAGTTGCGATCAGACGCCGATAGTGTGGATGTATTGATGTTAGCTAATGTAATACTAAACTGGCGACGCTAGTACTATTCTACAAGAGGTAAAGCAGAAGGGTGAGCGAGGAATTAGGAAAAAGGCAGTAGGGGAGTGAATCAGGAAGTTGAATAGAGCTTCTCCTTTTTTATGCCCTATCATTAATTTGTTTACAGCAGTTTTCATTATGTTATACCACAGTAGACGTTCCATAGAATTTCCTGACAAAGGTTTCAGTTTTGAGACTAAATCCGGTTGAGATAGAAGCTTTATTACGAGGGCAAGGCATGCATCGCCGAGACCTCTCGTCGACAAAAGGACGGGGCCTACAAGGTGCGGACTTTAGTGATGCACACAGCCCCTCGCCAAGGGAATGGGTAGGTTCGAGAGGCAAGAGTCAAGAGGCCAGCATGGTTATAGACGATTTGGAAAAATTACCTTCTCATCACCAGATTGGCTATGACTATGTGCTTCACTCTGATGAAAAGCGTTGTAGGGGTCAACCTGACTTCTGGTGGCCTCAAACTCATACGCATTCTCAAAAAGAATGTCACAAATAATTTCTGGTCTATTCTTTGAAATGATTGCCTGAAATGATTGTCATTTGTTATAATAGTAGATGTAGAATCATGTTGAAACCACTATGCAACTAACCTACAAGTATAAGCTCAAACCATATAAACACCTTTCATGTCGGCGACAGTCGAAACAGGTGATTATTGCTAATTGCCGATAAATGGTCATTTGGTTGATGATCAAGCCAATCACAGCAGTTGGGGCCAAAAAATATTATAAATATAGTTATGAATTATTCTCAGCCTCCTCGTAATCCTCAAACTATATTAGGTAGTATCACTCAGGTAGTTAGAACTATTCATGCCAGTGTTAACTTTTCTCAACTAGCAGTTAGGCCTAATGCTAAAGTACCTGAACTTTGGATAAACGAAGCAGAAGCTACTCCAACTAAAAAATATCCTCTCTTAGGCGATCGCTATTTATTAGGGCGCTCCTCCCAAGCTTGTGATATTGTGATTCGTAATCCCTTGATTAGCAAAATTCATTTGTCTGTTTCGCGAGACCCCAACAGAGCTAACGCTCCTTTCATAGTTAAAGACGAAAATTCTGCTAATGGTATCTACACAGGAAAAAAACAAATTCATCGTCTGGCTTTACGTCATGGAGATGTTTTCAGTTTAGGACCCCCAGCATTAGCTGATGTTGTTAAGGTAAGATATGTCAATCCTCCAGCATGGTACGTTAGAGTATTTCGTTATTGTGTCTTTGGCTTTTCTGGATTAACTGCTTTAGTCAGTTTAGCTATTTTGCTGGAATGGACAAAATTTCAGGTAGACCCACTACAAAACTCAATTACTGGCCCAGTACTTGTTTATGCTGGTGATGGAAGAACTCCTCTACGTCCCGCTTATACAAATGCCCATTATGAGTTAGGCCGTATTTCTAAATTTTCTAGATACTTACCAGATGCAGTTATTGCTTCAGAAGATACTCGCTTTTATTGGCATATCGGTATAGACCCCATCGGCATTTCTAGAGCAATATTGACAAATTTCAAGGAAGATGGTATAGTAGAAGGCGGAAGTACAGTAACTCAGCAACTAGCAAGGAGTGTATTTCGGAACTATGTAGGAACAGAAGATTCTGCTCCAAGGAAATTACGAGAAGCGATAGTTGCTCTGAAGTTAGAGGCTTTCTATAGTAAGGATGATTTATTATTGGCTTATCTAAATAAGGTTTATTTAGGGTTAGATTTATATGGATTTGAAGATGCTTCTAGATTTTATTTTGGTAAGAGCGCTCAAGATTTAACTTTATCAGAAGCAGCCACATTAGTAGGAATTTTACCCGCACCCAATAGTTTTAATCCGGTACAAAATTATGGAAAAGCTATAGAAAAAAGAGATAGAGTGATTTACCGGATGCTGAGTCTGGGCATGATTAATAAAACAGAAGCAGATAGAGCTAGGCGATCGCGGGTAGAAATTAACCAGAAAGCTATAGAGATCATACAAAGTACAATAGCACCCTATTATTACAGTCATGTATTTACTGAATTAGAAGAGTTACTAGGAGAAGACTTAGCCAGAGAAGGAAATTTTATAGTTCAAACAGCTTTAAATCCAGACATTCAGACTAAAGCAGAAACAACTTTGCAAGATACCATTAATAACGCGGGTTCTTATGCTAACTTTTCTCAAGGTGCCATAGTGACAATTGATTCCAGAACTGGAGAGGCGATCGCCATTACCGGAGGTGCAGATTATCAAGAAAGTCAGTTTAATCGCGCAACTCAAGCCCAACGTCAACCAGGTTCTGCTTTTAAAGTTTTTGCTTATATTGCAGCCTTAGAAAAGGGAATACCACCAACGAAAGTATATTCCTGTGATTCCTTGAGATGGATGGGGCAAACTTACACAGGTTGTCAACGTAGTAGCGGTAATACAAATATGTATACTGGTATGGCACTTTCTGAAAATGTGATAGCTTTGCGAGTTGCTCAACAGGTAGGTTTAGATAGGGTTGTCAGGATGGCAAGGCGTTTAGGGATTAAGTCAAACTTAGAAACTGTACCAGGATTAGTATTAGGTCAAAGTGAAGTTAATGTCTTAGAAATGACTGGTGCTTATGGGGTGTTTGCTAATCGTGGTGTGGCAAATCGTCCCCATACAATTAGAAAGATAGTTGATAGTAGGGATTGTGGCGATCGCAATAATATTTACACTTGTCGTTGCATTTATTCCTACAACCCAGATCCAAATTGTGAAAATCCTGGAGGAGATATTCAAGCTAACCGAGCGATTCTGCAACCACAAATAGCAGATACTATGACTAAAATGCTCCAAGGAGTAGTGCAATATGGTACAGGCCGCAGTGCTAATTTAGGATTAGGTGAAGCTGGTAAAACTGGTACAACTAATAATGGAGTTGACTTATGGTTTATTGGATATATTCCCAATCAGAGTCTAGTTACAGGAATTTGGTTAGGAAATGACGATAACTCTGCTACTTATAGCAGTAGTGCGCAAGCTGCCCAGTTGTGGGAAAGTTATATGAAAAAAGTTGTCCCCTAAAAAATTTCCCATAGAATTTGAAGCCTGATTTTTTCTGTGAAACAAATACTTAAAATACTTGCCAATGGTCATTATTGTAGATCTCAAATTGGTTCTATAAGCACAACTACTCATATTAAATCCGGTTGCTCAGACATTGCAAATAGAGCAGGTTACAGCCACAATGTAATTCTATAATTATGTATATTCTCGTTGGGTTTTGCTGGCGCTTAACCCTACCTACTCCTAGTTGCATCTATATATATTGTATAACCAGATTCTATATAAACTTTACATACAAGCATTCTGCAAAAAAGATATAATCACCCAGTTGCATCAATGCAACTGGGTGATATTTTTCTGTTAAGTCTTGACAAGAGTGGCGATCTAATGCGTATAGCAAAACGTAGTTGCTCGCTGTGCATCATCCAGTAGGAGGAAAGCAAAATAACTATTATGGAGGAATTTTGGCACTGGCTCTATACCTTATATTAAAACAGTTAAGAACATTACCAGGAGACATAAAATAATGATGACTAAATACCTGAATCAACTAACATTCCCTACCGTATGTACTAGCTTTATTGCTCTTGATATAGTCTTATAAACTCAAGCTACTACACAAATATTCTTGTTCATCAACATCATAAGATATCTTTTGAGTTAGTCTTTAATTCACCTTAAGTAGGTATTCCACCAACTTATAGTTAGGATTTCTTGCGCTTTAAGAATCCCAAAGCACCAAAGCTTAATAAAGCGATAAGTGAAGTAGGCTATGGTACCGAAGTTCCTATAGCTCTAAATTGCAACCTCTTATTTGTCAGCGTTCTTTGGCCATTAGTTGTTCTAAAATTGGAATCAATATCTACCAAAGAGAAATAAACATTCTCCACTGCCCAACCGAATCTAATTCTCATAGTTTGTTTCCCCAAAGAAATTACCGACCGCACTGAGGATAATATCTAGCTAAAAATCTCTTAGCATCAGCGCGATCGCTCACCACTCCATCTAAAGTAGCAGCTAAAAGAGCATCTAACATCAACTTAAACTCACGCCCTGGTTTATAACCCATGGCCTTCAAATCATTTCCATTCAAAATAGTCTTAACATTCGCCCACTGAGTCAAATATTGCCAAACCAGGCGCCGCACCCAGCGCTCACATTGTACCGCCATCAAAATCAACATCGGTAAATCATACTCTCTTAACAACCACACCACCTGACTCGGAGTCTCACATTCTCTTAAACTCTCCATCACCCTCATCTTTGCCAACTCCAACTGCTCCAATCGCTTTATACTATCTACTGGCAACTGCAAATTTTTTCCCACCCAACCCCGATAATCAGATGGCAAATAAGCAATCAAAACCTCCAGTCGCATTTCCCCGTGAGATAAATTCTGCTGATGGTCAAAACGTCGCAAACACCTATCCACAAAACAAACCTGTTGCCACAACCTAGGCTCCAACTCCAAAGTTGGATGAAGACAGCGTAAAGCTCCCAGTTTTCCCAACAACTGTAAAGCAGGTTTCCAGTAGGGAGCTTGCAGAATATATTTCAACTCACTTTTCAGCCGAGTTTCCAAAGCAGACGCTCTTCTATTTCCTTCTACTTTTCCAGAAACTGCGCGGTCATATACCCCACTATTAATAGCGTAACGAATATATCCTTCTGTTTTGGCTTCTATCTCAAACCCCAATCTCACCGCAAACCTCACTGCCCGATAAATGCGAGTCGGATCTTCAATAAAACTATTGGCATGCAACACCCGAATCTGTTTCTCTTGTAAATCCGATAACCCACCAAAAAAATCAAGTAGTTCCCCAGTGCGGGGTTGATTCAGTCGTACTGCCAAAGCATTAATAGTGAAATCCCGGCGATACAAATCTTGACGAATAGAACTTGCTTCAACTTCTGGGTTAGCTGCTGGATAAGGATAAAATTCCGTACGAGCAGTAGCAATATCTATCCAAAGGGAGCCTAATACAAGGTCATTGTGCCATAGCAAAGCAGCAGTTTGAAATTTACCATGAACCTCTAAACGTGCTGTAGGGTAAATTTTTTGTAGTGCTTTTGCTAACTCTACCGCTGGAGCCTTGGGCGCTGAAGCAGAATGACAACCATCTACAACTAAATCTATGTCTGTTAACAGGAGAGTTTCATCAAATTTTGATAACAATAAGTCTCGTACCCCTCCACCAATTAGATATATTTGCCAACCTTGTTTTTCTGCCAACTGAGCAACATAGGAAAGTAGTTGCCAAAGTTGAGGGGCGAGATTCTTCTGCAAAAGTTCCACAATTGATTTACAAGTTTGACCAGGAATACAACCTACTTGTTGATTTTGGGGACGTTGTTGTTGATGGAGTTCCCTTAAAACATCGCTACGAGTGACGATTCCAACTAGGTGATATTTTTCCACAAGGCTACCACTAACAGTATCTAAAACAGGCAACCTACCAATATCATAAGTAACCATCAACTCCTGAATTTCTGGCAGAATAGTTTCGGGAGAAATAGTTTTGAGCTGCGGTGTCATATAACCCTTGACTGGAGCGTGACTAAAACCATGATGTAGGGCAATATCAATATCTCGCCGAGAAATAATTCCCACTAATTCCCCAAATGAATCTACTACTGATAAACCTGAATGACCGTAACGTAATAATATTCGGTAAGCTTCCTCTATGGATGTCTCAGGGAGAATAGTGCGAACAGGAGAAGACATCAATTCTCTGGCAGTGGGAGGGTGAGGAATTTGAGAGATGAGTTCATCTACCAGTTTTTCTAGGATAGCTTGGGGGTTTGACTCTCGAAGACTAACTGCTGCTGCTCGATAATGGCCTCCACCACCTAGAGGCTGAAATAACTGACTCAGATTAGTCTCCGATCTGCGCGATCGCCCGATAATAGTTAAGCTTTTTTCTGCTGAGTCTTTGAGGGAGTAAGTATGAGCTAGCAGTAGAGCATCTATTTCAGTCAATTCGATTAATCTGGAGGCTAAACTGGATAAACCAGGAACATATGCTTCTGTATCTAGTAACACCCACCCTATTTGATATGTTCTCAGAGTGAAACGTTGCAGATTTTCCAGGGAAATTTTCAACAAATCTTGCAGTTGGGTAGACAAACCAGGCTCAACATATTCAGCAATTACAGGCAAACTTGCTCCCTGTTGCATTAACCATGCTAAAGCTGCTGCATCTCGTGGTGTGGTATGGTCAAAAGTTAGGGAGCCAGTATCCCCATGGATACCAAGAGCCATAATAGTTGCTTCGGCTTTTGTGAGGCGGGAATTGCCCACCAAATTTTTAGCCTTTTGAAGTTTTTCTATGATTAGGGTTGTGGTAGCTCCCACTGCTTCTATATAAGTTTGAGTAGCTTGAATATCACTTTGAGCCTGACAATGATGATCATAGATAATAATTTCTGATAAGTGGGGTAAATCTAGCCATTCAGCAGCTTTGCCCAAGCGGGAGCGTGTCTGAGTATCTACGATAAATATTGAGCAGATTTGTTTAGGGTTAACAGAGCGACGCTCAATTATCGCAAACTCGTCTCGATGCAGTGCCAGAAATTCTTTAACTGTAGGATGACAACCGCCTGTTAATACGAGACGGCTGCCTGGATATAGGTTGGTTAATCCCACCGATGCTCCTAGGGCATCAAAATCTGCTGTTGTGTGACACAAAATTAAATCCATTAGACATCTCCCTATAAAGCAAGCAACGAGGATTTTAAGTAAGAGATTGTTTGTCAAACTGAGATTAAATTCCTGCGTAGGGTAGGCCCTGGCGGGGAGATATCCTTGTAATACCCCGCCGGGGCGGGCGGGGTTTACCTCGCGGGCGGGGTTTAAATAAATAATTTTAGTTGTCCGCCGCCGGCCACCAAAATTCAAAACTCTAGCTATCTTAATATTTACTTTACAAACAGTATCTAATTGTTTCACAAAGGTTTAAAACCTGGTTGTTCCACATCTACTAGCTGTCACTGGTAGTTCCAGTGGGAGCAGCTTAGTTGCCCCTCTACACGCTTTAATCTTTCGCTATGAATTGTAGAGGATCTGCTTTTGATATGGCTCCACGTTTCATCTGGCGAGATGGCGAAAACACGCTTAGTTATAGCAATGTCAACCTGAATATAAATCTACAAATAGCTACTTCTTGGTCAATACTGTCTCTCATAACGACGATTTGAGATTATGCATTTTGCTCTCAGTTTCCCTGTATTATCCCTAGTTGTAAAGTTTTCACAGACATACCTAATCTTTCTGCAAACTTGTTTGGTTTCAGCTCCTAGACATTTTGCATATATTTGTCCAGAATAGTCTATAAAGTTAACTGTTCGCCAGCAATAGAAACTAAGATTAATTGAATAGAATTTTCAGAGTATAGTTTATGATATTCTAATTTCTCATAGATTAAATTTGTTGTTGTACTGGGAGAAAAAATGTTAACATTCTTATTTTAATTCGTGCTACTTCTATTAGTTGTCTTATCTTTTGTCTTAGCAGTAGGCGTACCTGTTGCCTATGCTTCTCCTCAAATTTGGAGTCAAAGCAAACCTTTGATTTTTCTGGGATCTGGTTTATAGGTTGCACTGGTTATTGCAGTAGGTGTTTTCAACTTTTTAGTGGTTTAGGTTAAATTTAGCAATTTCCTCTCGTAAAATTTTGGGATTTTAGCTGACTCACCAGAGTGGCCCCACAGTAAAAGCAACAGCGTTACTGTGGGATAGGGCGCCTCAAGTGGGTCAGTAATTCCCCACACAACCCCTCATAAATCCCGTTTCATCCCGTAGCTGTGGGCGCAGTCTGCCTAACGGCAGATAGCATACGGGTTTCCTTGTAGACCAAAGGTTTTTAGATCAGAATAAAATAAAATACAGAATTTTAAAGAACAAAGCTTAAATAGGTTAAACTTCAGTATGTCTAAATTATGTAAGTAATCAAATTCTCATTCCTTACCACCAATCCTGCCCAAATGTCCTTTAGAGAAAGCACGAGCAGATAATTAGATTTTAAAGATAGACCAAGAGGCATGAAATACTCAGTAGTTGTGGAGTAGGCTTCTAGCTTGCTTTCATCTCCCGGTTCAACGTGCGCTTTTAGGTAAAAATATAAGTAAAGAAAAATTTTGATATGACGGTTTTCGAGGGAAATTTTACTCAAGTTGACTCTTTCCGCTTTGCAATTGTGATTGGTCGTTTTAATGACTTAATTACTGGAAAACTGATGGAGGGTTGTCAAGACTGTTTGAAGCGTCACGGTGTAGATCCTGATCCAGAAGGTACTCAAGTAGATTATATCTGGATACCAGGCAGCTTTGAAATTCCATTAGTAGCTCGTCAATTGGCCATGAGTAATCACTACGATGGGATAATCTGTTTAGGAGCTGTAATTAGAGGCCAAACACCTCACTTTGATTATGTGGCTACCGAAGTATCTAAGGGAATTGCAGCAGCAGCATTTCAAACAGGAGTACCTGTAATCTTTGGAATTTTAACCACAGATACTATGCAACAAGCCTTAGAGAGGGCTGGCATTAAAAGTAACAAAGGTTGGGAATACGCCCTGAATGCTTTGGAAATGGCGAGTTTGATGCGTCAAATTAAAGATGGAATGAATTCTTCATCTCATAATTATGGTATTACTGGTACAACTCAAGCACTACCAATAACTTCAAACCCTGTGCAGCTTGACTCGTCTGAACCCCCACATTAAAAAAGCGTTTCATCTTGGAGAGATACCTAGAGTATAAATGCTGAAGATTTTCAATCTCGTTTAACTCTTACGAAGGCTAACAGACAATGATTTGCTAAGTATCAATGTCTACGTGCGACCTGATTTTGTAATGCTTGTGATGCTACAAGTTGACTAGCCGAATGTAGTTTAGCTGACTCCCAGAGTTAACCCACACTAAAGTTTTTAGTGTGGGATTAATCCCCGAATTTAACAAACTTTCGGGAACTCCCGCGAACTTCAGTAATGGAAAGTTCCGATTGAAGCCATTGCTAGCCACTGCCTAATCATCGCAACTGTTGGTGGATAATAATCCCCATAGAGAAAAAGCTGAATTTAAAAGTTAGTCAGAATGTGTACCGAGATAGGGTAGGAGGCCATAGCTCAAATGCTGTCAAGATTCTCCTTAAGGAAGTTCCCAGCACTATAATGAATCTCGTCAGTCCTCAGTGAAAGCAATAGCGGAGCGTGATGGGAAGTCAGATGATTAGGTATAAGAAAAAAAATTGGGCGAGGGGGTTGACAAATAAAATAATTTGTGGAACTATAACTATATATAAGGGTGCGGGTATAGCTCAGTGGTAGAGCGCAACCTTGCCAAGGTTGATGTCGCGCGTTCGAATCGCGTTACCCGCTTAGTTAATTTACTCATAAAGGCCATTACTTTACTCTTGGTTCTTTGAAAAGTCTAGTGCATTGCAATTAATCTAAAAACCTTCAGTCCCCAAGGAAACCCGTGAGCTATGCCTTACGGCGGGCTGCGCCTCCAGCTACGGGACGAAAAACGACCAGGCAACTGAAATTGCGGTCCCCGAACAAGTATATCAGACTAATAGTCACTCCCCCCTACCCCATCTATAATCTATGATTTAACAAACTGGCGAGAAGATAAGCCCTCTCCCGATAGAGTCGCGTCAGGATGAGAGCCGCAGATACACATTAGGTATTTAACAGACATTATAATCGCAGTAGACATAGAACAAACTCCAAACAACCATACAACCGACATATAAATACAAACTCAAACCCCATAAACACCCTTCATGTAGGGAGAT
>JAJEAQ010000210.1 GCA_022822685.1 Trichodesmium sp. jk18x7bins.61 | reverse complement strand
AGCCGGATGAGGTGAAAGTCTCACAGGGGGTTCTGAAGTCGAGGCGCCCCGAATAATATCGGGCGTCGACTCTAACATACACTCACATAATATTTCACAAACTTTTAAAGAAATGGTATTGTCTAGGATAGTTAAATTAATAATATATTACTTAAATTATATTACTTAAATTCAAAAAAAAAACACCAATATAGTTATGAGCACTACAGCGAATACTAGAGTATGTAAGTAGCAAGATTAATTTAAGATAGCTACAGCCCAGGAAAATTATAAATCTAGAAGTTAGTGAAATAAATTTAGCTCATAGTTAGATTTTGAGTAGGATAAAAGATAATAAAAATTATCTAAACTAGGATCGAAAATACTATATTAGATCTTAAAAACTATTCAATCGCTAGGAGCTAAAAACATATTTTATAGAACTGGTAGAAACATTAACAAAAACTTCGGATATTAAACAATCGTGATCTTAGTAGAAGGAGGAGTTAACTATCAGCTATTATCGGTCGGCTACCGAGGCAGCTTGACAGTGAAAAATTATATTAATTATCAGGAAAAATTATGAGTTTGCCATGACTACAAAGCAACTTATGTCTGGATTTTATAAGTAAAGGAGTTCAAAATACATTAAATTATCTTAGCTAATGTACAAAAAATTAGCTGTGAGATAATAATTAGTTCTTGTTTGAGAGAAAATTATCCCGTAAAAAACATTAACCCAATAGGATACCCAGGAATGATTCATAACAAATTAAATATCAATACCCAAAGCAACCTGCCAATTTTCAATATGCCCGATCTGATTGAAATTCAGAAGGCAAGTTTTCGCTGGTTCCTTGAGTATGGACTCATAGAAGAACTAGATAGCTATTCTCCAATTACAGATTATACAGGGAAACTAGAACTTCACTTTATTGCCAAAAACTACAGGCTAAAGCAACCAAAATATGATGTGGAAGAAGCAAGACGTCGAGACAGTACCTACGCAGTGCAAATGTATGTTCCCACCCGTTTGATTAATAAAGAAACAGGGGAAATTAAAGAACAAGAAGTATTTATTGGAGACCTGCCGTTAATGACAGATCGGGGAACATTTATTATTAATGGAGCTGAAAGGGTAATCGTTAATCAGATAGTTCGTTCTCCTGGAATTTATTACAAGTCTGAGACTGATAAAAGTGGGCAACGTACATATAATGCCAGTCTAATTCCTAACCGAGGTGCATGGCTGAAGTTTGAGACTGATAAAAATGATTTGGTTTGGGTAAGGATAGATAAAACTCGCAAACTTTCAGCCCAAGTATTACTAAAAGCTTTGGGATTGGGAGACAATGAAATTTTTGACTCCTTAAGACATCCCCAATATTTCCAAAAAACTATTGAAAAAGAAGGACAATACGGAGAAGAAGAAGCACTATTAGAACTATATCGGAAATTACGCCCTGGAGAACCACCAACTATTGCAGGTGGGGAACAACTACTCCACAGTCGATTTTTTGATCAAAAAAGGTATGACTTAGGACGAGTAGGACGATATAAGCTGAATAAAAAGCTACGCTTGAACCTACCAGATACAGTCCGAGTATTAACTAAAGAGGATATATTATCTGCAATTGACTATTTGATTAATTTAGAATATGACATTGGCCTGGTCGATGATATTGACCATCTAGGCAACCGCAGGGTCAGAAGTGTGGGAGAACTTCTGCAAAATCAAGTCAGAGTAGGTTTAAATCGTTTAGAGCGAATTATTCGGGAGCGGATGACTGTATCCGACTCAGACTCATTAACTCCAGCGTCACTGGTTAACCCAAAGCCATTAGTAGCAGCGATCAAAGAATTCTTTGGTTCTTCTCAACTGTCCCAATTTATGGACCAAGCAAATCCGTTGGCAGAGCTGACTCATAAACGCAGATTATCAGCTTTAGGACCTGGAGGCTTAACTAGGGAAAGAGCCGGATTTGCTGTACGAGATATCCATCCTTCTCATTATGGGCGGATTTGTCCGATTGAAACACCAGAGGGCCCGAATGCTGGATTAATTGGTTCCCTAGCAAACCATGCCAAAGTTAATGCTTACGGGTTCATCGAAACACCTTATTATCCTGTAGAAGATGGTCGGGTGTTGCGAGAACATCCACCAATATATATGACAGCAGATGCAGAAGATGATTTCCGGGTGGCTCCAGGAGACATTATGACTGATGCAGAAGGTAAGATTTTGGGTGAGATTGTACCAGTACGTTATCGACAAGACTTTACTACTACCAGTCCTAAACAAGTAGATTATGTAGCAGTTTCCCCAGTCCAGATAGTTTCCGTGGCTACATCATTAATTCCATTTTTGGAGCATGATGATGCTAACCGGGCACTGATGGGTTCCAATATGCAACGACAGGCAGTGCCATTGTTACGTCCAGAGCGACCTTTAGTGGGAACAGGTTTAGAGGCTCAAGCAGCTCGTGACTCTGGTATGGTAGTTCTGGCCCGTACAGGTGGAGAAGTTAGTTATGTAGACTCAACTAAAATATCTGTGGTTGATGCAGAGGGTAACGAAACAGATTACCCACTGTTCAAATATCAACGCTCAAACCAAGATACTTGCTTGAATAAAAGGCCTCTGGTGTATGAGGGGGATCAAGTTGTAGCTGGTCAGGTATTAGCTGATGGCTCCTCGACTGAAGGTGCTGAGTTGGCTTTAGGGCAAAATGTTTTGGTGGCTTATATGCCCTGGGAGGGTTATAACTATGAAGATGCCATTCTGATTAGCGAGCGCTTAGTGCATGATGATGTTTATACATCTATACATATTGAGAAGTTTGAGATTGAAGCCCGACAGACAAAGTTAGGACCAGAGGAAATTACAAGGGAAATTCCTAATCTTGGGGAAGACGGTTTGCGGAACTTGGATGAACAAGGAATTATTCGGATTGGCGCTTGGGTAGAATCTGGGGATATTCTGGTTGGTAAAGTTACACCGAAGGGAGAATCTGATCAACCGCCAGAGGAAAAGTTGCTGCGGGCAATTTTTGGTGAGAAAGCACGAGATGTAAGAGATAATTCTTTACGAGTACCGAATGGTGAAAAAGGTCGTATTGTTGATGTGCGAGTATTTACCAGGGAAAAAGGTGATGAATTGCCACCAGGAGCAAATATGGTGGTTAGGGTTTATGTGGCTCAAAAGCGGAAGATTCAGGTAGGGGATAAAGTGGCTGGGCGACATGGAAATAAAGGTATTGTTTCACGGATTTTACCTATTGAAGATCTGCCTTATTTACCTGATGGCACTCCGATAGATGTGGTTTTAAATCCATTGGGTGTACCTTCGAGGATGAATGTAGGGCAGATTTTTGAGTGTTTGCTGGGATGGGCTGGTCAGGTTTTGAGTGTACGATTTAAGTGCGTGCCATTTGATGAGATGCACGGTCGTGAGAAGTCACGGGAAACAGTTCATCGCATGTTACAATTGGCCAGAGAGCGTTCTGGTAAAGATTGGGTGTTTGATGAGCAGAATCCTGGGAAGATTTGGGTTTACGATGGGCGGACTGGAGAAAAGTTTGACCGTCCGGTGACTGTGGGAATTGCCTATATGTTGAAGTTGGTTCACTTAGTTGATGACAAGATTCATGCTCGTTCCACAGGCCCTTATTCTTTGGTGACGCAGCAACCTTTGGGTGGTAAAGCCCAACAAGGTGGTCAGCGCTTTGGAGAAATGGAAGTATGGGCACTGGAGGCTTTTGGTGCGGCTTATACTTTGCAAGAGCTTTTGACTGTGAAGTCGGATGATATGCAGGGTAGGAATGAGGCTTTGAATGCGATTGTTAAAGGTAAAGCAATTCCACGGCCGGGTACTCCTGAATCTTTTAAAGTATTGATGCGAGAGTTACAGTCTCTATGTTTGGATATTGCAGCTCATAAGGTAGAAACTGTAAATGATGGTGGTACTCAGGATAGGGAGGTTGATTTGATGGCAGCTCTACCAGGAAAGCGATCGCCTTCTCGCCCTGTCTATGAATCTTTATCTCAGGAAGACAATGAGGATTAGTTGACTCTGGGAGAAACTCCTGGCGTCCAAATGTCATTGGTTACTGTGGTATGAAAATGTAATTTATATTTACTGATGGCAAGAAGAATGATAGCTGAAAATTGATAGAGATATTAACGCATCAATCGATTTAAAGCTGCTTGGGGTGGATGTGTTCCCAACTGCGCGACCTGACTGGTTGTTTGAAATGGGGTTCCGAACCCTCTAGGGATTTTCACCCCTAGCCTTCGCGTAAAACGCTCTTACGGAGTGCGGTCACGTCTGAGTAAGTAATGAAAATGACGGAAAGCAGACCACGAAAGTAGCCTTAGCTTCTAGGGATTAGGAAGCAAGGAGCAAGAAGGAAAGAGATGAAAGGGTGAGTGCGACCTGAACTGGTCATCTGAAATGGGACACCTTTCATGTCGGCGACAGGCTCAAGTCCTCTAGGGATTTTCACCCCGAACCCTCACGGAAAAGACTCTACGAGTCCGACTACTCTTGGAGTAAGTAATGAAACACTCCGAATGCAAGTCCCGTTTGAGCATGGAGCCTCCCTGTTCAGGTCGCCACGAAACAGGGAGGCTCCATGCTCAAAGTAGGCTCACCCACTAGGGATTAGGTGGAATGGAGCAAGAGGGAAAGAGATGGAAAGGTGAATACAGACTAAGTTGCTGATTAAACTACGTAATTTGAGAAACAGCCAAATTATCCCTGATAGGCTGTAACCAAAAAGGTAAGGAGGTGATATTGGTGCTTCGTTATCATCAATATGTGAAAACAAAATTCCGACCGTAGAATAAGTAACCACCTTTTCATGTGGCGAGGTGCCTCAACCATTTCAAAAACTTCAATTGACACAACAAGGTAAATCCTACATAGTCTCAAGGGAGGTCGAAATCTATCAGTAAGCCAAGAATAATCAAAGCCGAATCCTCTAGAGGAAAAAAGACGAGAGAAAAAGCCTTTGAGCCTGTCGCCTGTCGGCGACAGGCTCAAAACCATTCTGCAACAGAATAGAACCAGGTTCCCAATCTACCCCCCATGTAGAACCTATAGCTTTAGCCAAAACATGTATTTCCCAAACAGAAAAAGCCCAATTCTCTTAGAACTTATACCAAA
>JAJEAQ010000597.1 GCA_022822685.1 Trichodesmium sp. jk18x7bins.61 | reverse complement strand
TCGATGAGGTAGTGCTGGTTTAGGGGTGTTCTTTCTCCTGGATGGTGGGGTTTTAACTTGCGTTTGATGAGCAGTTTTAGCTGTCTGTAGGCTTTAGTAGGGGTGAGTGGCGGTTTTTTCTCCGTCATCGGTTGGAGGCTTTTTTTTTATTTGGTAGTTTTCGCGGCATGAGTCGCACGGTTACTGTAAATTCTAGATCAGTACTCCTGAATTCTTTTTGGGTAAACATTTAGCAAATTGTTGTGAAAATTTATGTCTAAAGAAACAAAAAACTTGAAACCAAAGGCAGTTATTGTTGGCGGAAGTCCGGCTGGTTTGCTCTCCGCATTGATGTTAGCTAAACGAGGTTGGCATCAGATTACAGTATTAGAAAAACGACCTACTGCTAATTTTTATGAGCCTGATAAATCATTCAGCTATTTGATTGATGGGCGCGGTCAAAAATTTGCTGATTTATTGGGTTTAACTGAAAATTTAGCCAAAATTGACTTTCCTAGCACTGAATTTTGCCTCACAGTAATTAAGGCTAATGGTAGTCGCAAAACATCAAAATTGTCTACCGTCGAACCCAAGCGAAAAACAGCTTATTTCCTACCACGCCGCACTTTTTTACAATTACTATTTCAATAAATTGAGCCAAATTGGCAGCATTGCATTAATGCTCAAACACATCCTGATAGTGCAACAAATCCAAACTTACAAACACAGGCAAACACTCAAAACACTGCTGCGCTAACTCCCACCTTTCCTCACGTTTCAACATCTCAATTAACTTTTCTTTTGCACTCAATAAATACCGTACATCATTAGCAGCATAACTCAATTGTTCCTCTGTTGAATTAACAGCATTTCCCCAGTCAGAACTTTGAGCTGACTTATCTAACTCTACCTTTTCCAACTCCATGACTAAATCCTTTAAACCATGTTTCCCTGTATAAGTTCGTGCTAATTTACTAGCAATTTTTGTACAAAAAATTGGGTCAACTTTAATATCTAAATGATACTGCAACGTTGCCACATCAAACCGGGCAAAATGAAACACCTTAATTATTTCACTAGCCTCCATTAACTGTTTCAAATTAGGTGCTTCTTGCTGCCCTTTAGCAATACGTATTGCTGTAACTTTGCCTTTACCATCACATAACTGTACTAGACATAAGCGATCGCGCCACGGCAACAAGCCCATTGTTTCTGTATCTACTGCAATAGCATCTGCTTGCAAATAATCAGATAACATAATTTCTGTTAAATCGCGATCGCATACTTGAAAATCACTCATTGATTATATTCCTGGATATAAATGTTAACATACTCCCGACGCAGAGCGTAAGCGAGCTGCGGGGGATTCTTCTTTCATGTGGCGAGGTGGCTCAACCGAAATATTTTTGATTATAAGTCTAAAAGCAGATAAAAAAACGTGAGATAGAATCAACCACTCGCGTCGATAAAAGAGAAAATTTTCTGCTTGATAGTTATGAAACGGCTGCTGCTACCTTTCCATCGACATTTTTAGCTGTCAAACCCTCATAAATTGTACGCATTTTTAGACCAACTAAAACTTGGAACAATCCACTACCATTATTAGGAACCAGGATAGTCTTGATGATTCCTCATCATGTGAGTCATTTCACCATAGTATTTAGTAGAAGTATTGCTGAGGTGTCCTTCAACATAGATCATTTCTTCGAGATGATCAAAGTTACCATCTACTTCTAAAATAGAAACTTCATGGCCAAAATCTGCATCTAGGCCATAGTACATTTTTATACCAGGATAGGAACAGGTGAGCTTACGTCCACAAGGAATCCAGTTAATAGTTGACCCTTCATCAAATAGATAGACTGGTTCAAAATCTGCGACACTTTCACGTTGGATTAAACGTACCCGCAAGACCTTATGTTCCTTGTCATCTGGAATCAATTTAGTCGGCAAAATTTGAATTACCACATCTGCATGAGCTTTTTGTGGGTCAATATAGGCATCAAAGTCAGGACGACGGGCATTAATAGAAGCCAGTACATCTTCGTAACGACGGCCTCTTGCTGCCAGATCACGCTTAATTTTCCAAGCAATTTTCACTTCATCACTAATGTCTAGATAGACACTAAAGTCAAGGAGCGATCGCACACGCTCATCATATAGAGGATGAAGACCTTCAATTACTACAATATAATTAGGGTGAATCTTTTCCGGGGGGTCAATCATGCCAGTTTCGTGGTTATAAATTTGCTTATCGATAGACTCACCACTTTTCAGAGCTTTGATTTGCTCATACATCAAGTCAAAGTTATTGGCCCTTGGTTCTAGAGCAGTAATTCCTGTTTCTTTATGTTGCTTACGCTCTAGGCTATGGTAATCATCTAGACAGATAACTGTAACAAAATCTTCTCCAAATACATCTGTTATACGACGCAAAAAGATAGATTTTCCACATCCAGAATCGCCTGCAACTCCGATTAATACTACTTTATCTGGTTTTTTTCACAATAGATTCCCTCTAACACAAAACAAAGTTTAATGACATATCCCATACTTGATGTTTGGGTTAGTCTTAGCTTCTTAGTAAATCCAAGAAAAGTTCCTGAGCATTTCTTGAGCCGTTTTGTTTTAAGCCTGCTAGTACTCCAATCAGACTATATCAATGATTTGAGAATTAACTTCCCTCGCTCTGATTCCTTTTCTTGTCTACGACACTCGTCTAAACGGTGGAGAGGAATTGCGGGCGTCTATATCTACCCAAAAACACGAATCATGGAGATAATCCGATGTGTACAGTTGTTAGTCCAAATGTCGCAAATTCTGCAAAGATGTCCTTTTTGCAAGCACCTAATGATCAGTAGGTTTGAAGATAGACCAAATAAAACAGCCTAACTTGAGAGTTTTATTGCATGGCAAAAAAGCTTAAACAACTGACTCTGATTGGAGTCTCCGAC
>JAJEAQ010000080.1 GCA_022822685.1 Trichodesmium sp. jk18x7bins.61 | reverse complement strand
AGGCAACAAAGGAAAAAAATGGTGAAATAAATACTTCAAACGATACAAAGGGAAAGATTGGACATTTTAGCTGTCGCGCGACCTGAACATGTGTCAAGGGACTGGTAGAGTCGGAGAAGAGAAATCTTTCATACTTTACGACATCAGTAGTACACCCATTATTAGACATGTGTTGAGCCTGTCGGCGACCTGTTCATGTAGCTTTAGCTAAAGCTACATGAAAGCTCCGACTGGGGTCGGCCACCTGACCAGATCTGGACAGGAGAAATTATCAAGAATTTAGGTGGCAAAAAAGTTGTTACAGGTAAAGATGGATTTCGTCTTAATCGCGATTTGAACGGAGCGCGCGGGATTTTTATCAAAAGCGTGGTAGAAAACTTTTCTACCACATTGGGAGATACCCCCTCAGCAAGTTAGTCTTGCTGTGCATTGTTAGCGTTGGCGAAGCCAAGCGGCAGCTACAATGTTAGCAAAATCGGATCGGCAAATTTATGTTGCTCCATATTAGTTGTATGTTTGAGGCCTCCCACGGGGGTTCAACCATTTTGAAGAATTCCTGCAACGCCTAAGTCATTCTGGGAGAGAGTTATAGGCACTAACTTGTAACATTCTTTTTTCAAATTGGTATGATTGGAGCAGCGATTGTACTTACAATCTCACAATCTCAAACACTAAAAACTACCAGGATGGGATACTATAAAGCTGAGAGCCAGCAACAGCAAAGTGAACAATATCAAATCATCGTTACGACACTGAAGAAGATTTAGCTATAGCTAGAGGTTGAAAAACTTAACATTCTCCGTCCAAAGTAGTGAAAAAATGCGGGAATTCCCGCCAGGCAAGTTAAAAGTTGGCTTTTTAATTGGCAAGTTACTTCTGATGATTAATAATATAAATAATATAAATGTACAAATCAACTACTGTTGTAGATATTCAATAGAAATGGTTATATGGTAACTTGTGACTATTATCAAACCTTAGATATTAATCCCACAGCAACTCAGGGACAAATCAAACAGGCCTATCGCCGTTTAGTTAAGTTATTTCATCCAGATACTAATACAGATATAGCAGATAATGAACGTATTATCAGTATTAATGAAGCTTATGAAGTATTAGGCGATCCCCAACGTAGAGAGTTCTATGATCAACAACTTAATCAACATTATCAGAAATATAGAAAGGCTAGCCAAGATTACTATAAGCGAGAAAAAAGAGGACAGAATGCTGATGAATATCTGCAAAAATGGTTAAATCAAGTATATAAGCCAGTCAACAGGATTTTACTTCAAATACTAAAACCTTTGAAGAGTGAAATTGATGATTTAGCTGCTGATCCTTTTGACGATCAACTGCTTGAGTCATTTCAAGATTACTTAGAAACTTGTCGGCGTCTACTTAAACAAGCTTATAATTTATTTAGTTCTCAATCAAATCCATCGAACTTTGCAGGAGTAGCAGCTCATTTATATTATTGCTTGAATCAAGTTAGTGATGGAATAGAAGATTTAGAGTTGTTCACTCTAAATTATGATGATTATTATTTACATACAGGTCAAGAATTATTTAGAATTACTTCTGGATTACGCCAGGAGGTACAAGCCGCAGTTAAGGGGATTTTATAAGGCTTTTATTTTTATCGTCAAGGTGAAAGCTCACTCACATATATAGTGATATATATGAATATATATTATTTTGTTTAAATCCCAAAAAGAGTTTGAATCTGATTTCTAATTCAGTGAAAGGGAGTGTTTTCTGGAGAGCTTTGATCGAGTAATCCCAGTTCCCGTAATGCTTGTCGGCGCTCACAAAGTTTGTGTGAAATATCAACAGCTAAACTAGGATATTCTTCTAAAAGTCTTTGCAAATCATGTTGTTCTATTACAAATAAAATGGTGTCTTCAGCAGTTTTAACTGTAGCTGTACGAGGATCCCCTAATAATAAAGACATTTCTCCAAAAAACTCTCCTTCATGAAGAGTAGCAATATATTGACCAGTCTTTTCAGAAATTACTTCAACAGCACCAGAAAGGATAATATAAAAAGAGCTTCCCAAATCTTTTTCTTTAAATATAATTTGTCCTTTAGTAAATAATTGTCTATAACCATATTCTATTAATTGTCTTAGTTTTAAATCACTAAAATTTTCAAAATAAATTACTCTTTTCAGCAAGTCTCGCAAATTCCAATTGTTAAGAGATTTGAGTGTTTGCTTTTTAGTATTAGATTGAATAGTTTTGTATTTTGGCTCAGAGGAAATGCTATTCTGGGGAAAAAATTTGCTTTCACTATTCTTGGCAATATTACTATTCTTGAATAAGATACTTAATTCTTGCGGATTTTTTATCCATAAATCTCTCTGAGGAAAGGGAATAACTATATCTCACTGATTCAATTCATGCTCAATCAAAAAAATTGAAAGAACTTTTAATTGGACGCTATCTTGAGGATGGTCAATCCAAACTAATAACTCAAAATCTAATGAGCTATCGCCAAAACCGCTAAACCATACTTGAGGAGAAGGATGATTTAACACACTTGTTTCAGACCTAGCAGCAGTTAATAATGCTTCTGTTACTAATAGTGGGTCACTGCCATAAGCAACTCCAACAAGTATATGAAGACAGCTTTTATGGTCTTTATAACTCCAATTAATAATATTATTTTATACAAATTTAATATTAGGTACAATCACAAAGATACCGTCAAGAGTACGTACAATTGTAGACCTAATAGAAATACTTTCTACTGTTCCTAATAAGTTATCGACTTCAATAAAATCTCCAACTTTAATTGGTTGTTCAAATAAAAGGGTTAAGCCACTGATAAAGTTACTGGCAATATTTTGTAGCCCCAAGCCAATTCCAATACCTAAAACACCTGCTAAAACAGTCAAAGTTCTCAGATATATACCAGCTCTTTGTAAAGTAATTAAAATTCCTAAAGTGGCAATTATATAAATGATGACTGAGGCGATCGCTTCTCGACTACCTCTGTCTAAACCCATGGGAATTAGGAGTAATTTCTTGATTCCTTCTCCCATGGTACGAGCAATAATTCAAACTGCTACGGCTAGTAGAATTAGCCTGACAATAGCACTTATAGACAGATGATTATCCCCAATATAAAACAGTGGAGTTGTTAACGCTCTAGATAAGTTTTGAAGCCATTGTTGCCCTTGTATAAAAATCCAATTCATACTTGATTTTAAAAAGATTTCTACTTACAGATTAAAATTTATTGGGGGGAAAATAAAAAGTCTGATTCTAATCAGGCAGAAAGGGAAATTGTATGCAGAAGTCACTTCGCTTCTACAAAAAACCAAACATTTACATACACAAAGAAGATAGTGGGCTATGGAACCCTATAAGGCACAAGACCAGTAGTTTTTTTACTGATAATTAAAATTTCCACCACCTGCAGATAATGTTCTCAAATACATTAGTACATTTTGTGCGGTTCGTTTTCTAGTAAGAACCCCAACAAGCTCAAGAAGCTCGACAGGGGGTGTATGACTAGAGTCCAGCCCATGTGTTCCCCACATGGCGGATAACTGAGATAAGAATGTGGG
>JAJEAQ010000082.1 GCA_022822685.1 Trichodesmium sp. jk18x7bins.61 | reverse complement strand
GACACATCACAACCAAAGAAACTATAGCAATAAAAAATTGACTAGGCAGGCTCATAATTACTTGGGAAACTAACTGATTAATTTCTTTAATATCTGTTAGCCTGCTAACAATCTCTCTGCTACGTCGCGTTTCATAATAATTTAATGGTAAGCTCAGAATTTTTCGCCCAAATTCCATCACTATCCCTAATTCCAGACGTTGGGCAAAATGGGCAATCATGTTAGATTGAACTAATTCCAGACAACTGCTAAAGATATTCATCACAATCACAGCAATTACTACACTGATAAGTAGCTGAAAGTCTCCACGAACTAGAACATCATCAGTTAGAATTTGTACCAAAAAAGGAGAAGCAATAGATAGTAAACCTAAGACAATATTCAGTATAAATACTTGAATAATAATTTGACGATAATACCAAACTTGCCTCAGCCATCTACTAATATTATTTACTTTTTCATCATCTTCAGAAAAAAAATGTTTCGGCTCAGGTTCTAATAATAAACAAACCCAATCTCCCCATGATTCAGCTAATTCTTGTTTTGATAAAGAACGAATCCCAAGAGCAGGATCTGCAATGACATATTTATTTCCTTGTTTCCCATATAATACTACCCAATGATAGCCTTGCCAATGAATAATTATTGGTAAGGGGGCTCGCTCAATTTGATCTAATATTTCTGGATTTGCTTTGACAGCTCTGGCATTAAAACCAATAGAATCTGCACCTTGTTTTAGACCTAATAATGTTGTTCCTTGTTGATTAGTACCTATTGCCTCTCTGAGGCGATTAATTGTTAAATTACGACCATGATATTTTGAAATTGAAGCTAAACAAGCTGCTCCACAATCTTCTTCACTAGGCTGGAGAATGATTGGATATCTATTAAAGTCATTAATTTTTCGCTCACTAGATGCTTTTGGTAATATTGGTACTGGTACGATATCTATCATAATGATTTGATTGTTAATTTAGAAAGAACTAAATTTATAATTTATGCCATCCCAAATAACTATTTCTCTTAACCTGCATTTCAATCAGAAAAAAGCACCCATTCTTTCATGAGTGCTCAATTTTATCCTCAAAGAGCGATGTTTGAAACCCTCTTTTTTCACTCTAGTTAGAGGAAGTTAGACTTTAGTAGCAATTATAGCGACGACCACCATAACCATAACCATAGCTGGTGTAACGGTAGCGACGATGTATTGGGCGGCTGTATTCATAACTATCATAGTGGTAGCTAACAGGGCGATGGTGGCGATAAATCACAGGGCGACTGTAACCACCACAACCACAACCGCCATTAATACTAACAGATTCTTCAGCAGCAAGGTTAGAAAGTAGTTCGTTGTTTTGAGTTTCTTTCATCATTATTTTCCCTAGAGTTAATCAAATCAACAAGCTAGTAAAATTTACATCTATTTTATTTGACTATCTCGTGATTTATAGTTTATTATTCTTGAGTGAGGTACATTCAGGATAATTTTTTTACTTCTATATGCTCATATTTAGACTGTTTTGAAACGGATAGTTGTGGACTAAAACCATCTTCATATTGCCTCTTTTCAAAGGTTTTATGGTGTAAAAAAAACACCTATAGTTCTATAGGTGCAAAATTCATTTAAACTTAACTTCGACTTAAAAAAATCAAGGTTACATAGTTAAGTTTTAGCAGTGATCTTTGTATTAGCTAATGCCTTAGCTGTAACAAACAGGCTGATGGTACTGGTAAAAAAATAGTGATTTTTGAAGTTTACCTTCCGACAATGGTGGGGATATAGTGATATTCAATCACTACAAAATAAATCACAATAAAAGAGATTTCCCGCTCAATATAACTACCTTGACAAGACCACCAAAATTTTAATAGTAGCAGCGATCACGACGGGAACGGTAGTAGTAACGTACACGCCGAGGAGAATAATAGCGACGATAGCGATAACTGGAATAGCGACGACCATAATAGTGATGACCACCGTTAATAGTAGCAGACTCCTCGGAAGAAAGGTCAGTAAAGAGTTGATTATTTCTGCTTTCTTGCATAAACAATTTCCTCAAGTTTAACTACAATAATGTTTAATAATTCTTGTATATCTAAATATTATGCTGTCTTAATTACTTATAAACAAATATTGCTTTGCAGTTGTGGTTATACCCAGCTAATTCAAACTATATTGCTAGCAGCGCAACTACGAAATTTATTGTAAGTATTTGACTGAACATAATATAAAAAGAATTACAATTCATTATTCTTGAGTAGTGATTTATACCCGGAACAATACTGTTATCAATAATTTGGGAAAATAAGTGAACTATAGTAGTTCTGTAAAATCAGCGATATTTACTTTTACATCTTTTTTAGTCTCAGGAGGAAAATTGCAAAAATCACTACTTTTTACTACAATTTTTGACTTTAGTAGTAGCCTTTTATATTCCCCTTATAATAATTAGAACTATAATGTTGATAGTTGGTAGAATGATCCTTATAACTATAATAACTGCGAGGGCAAATTGGCCTACCTAAAAAACTACGATGATACTGATAATTTTCGTTGTAACCACCATTTATTATGGTAGATTCTTTAGAATTAATTTCTGTAAAAAGTGGCTTTTTTTGAAATTCTTGCATGATTAACTTCCTCATAATGAATGATTTTGGGAAATAATTGTAATTAGCGCTGATTTATTTAACTTATGATGGAATTTTTAATTGATAAACTGTTGAGAAAAAACATTTTGACAGATGTGATTTTCTTGGTCGAGGATGTCAATAGAGTGAGGCTTCCCTATCGCGATCGCCAAAGATCTTTAATTTCTGACATAATCTGCTAGGCCCTTTGTTAGAAAACTACCCGGACTGTCTTAATATTTACCTTACGAACAGTCTCTAATATTTCCCCAATAATCTGTAGTAACCGGATTTTTGCCAGCGCCGACATCAGCTTCTTTTGAGTTTGAACTGTAATCCTTGTTTCTGCAAATTTTAACTAGATCCGGATCCCTTGAATAAAATATGCAAAAAATACTAGATAATTCGTATAATTCTCTGTGAAGTTGCATCTAATTTATCCCCCCTAGCCCCCTTTTTTTTATCCCCCCTATCCCCTCTACCCCCCCCCTTTGAAAGGGGAAAGCCAGAAGCTGCTGCGCTTTTTGTTTGAAGGGGGGGAAGAGGTAGTTAGTTGCACTATTGCTGGAGAAACAGTATTAAGTTATATAGTACTTTGATAGAATTAAGCAGTAGGGAATAATTGCTCTGCTCAAAAGGGAATTTTTTTTCAGGCTTTATATATATTTTAGGATTTTTGGCAGCTCATTTATGATTGCTAGATCTAATTTTTATCTCCTGAATAATATTAAATCCTGTTCTAATATACTGCTGATTCCTATAGCCTAGATTGTCTTCAGTAGCAACGGATTTAATCAATTCTTATAAATTGTTTTTTCACAATGGGATTTAATATAATACCAAATTTTTATGAAGCTGCATATAATTAACGCTCTCAAACTATTGCTCTACCTAAGTT
>JAJEAQ010000001.1 GCA_022822685.1 Trichodesmium sp. jk18x7bins.61 | reverse complement strand
ATTGGAAGCCGGGGAACCTTGAGGCACTCCACAACCACTGTCATCACTATGAACACATGAGCAGAGTGAGAACTCAGACTAACCAGGAGCCGGATGAGGCGAAAGTCTCACAGGGGGTTCTGAAGTAGAGGCGCCTCAAATAATATTGAGCGTCGACTATAACAATGAAATTCATCAATTGAGTCATTCTCATCCTAAATTTTGAGGTGAATCCAGCTAGAGAGGTTAAAAAATATTTTAATAAAATAAGGAGACATGTAATGATGCAGACTAATTCAAAAAAATATCTAAACGTTATGGAAGAGATGGTAGCACAAGAAGTAAATCGTCAAATTACCTTGTTGCCTCAAAAGTTAGCTAAGTACATTAAGCGAGTTGATGTAGAAACATATGTGCTGAATCGTCTTCCACCTCTATACGCTTCTAGCAAAGAAGGTTGGCAGTTTCAAACAAAAAAAAGCAGAAGAAGATTATAAAAAACAGATTGCTATAGCAGTACGTCATGCTTTTGCTGCAGTACAAAGAGATATTCTGAGAAACTCAACTCCTTTATTTAGAGAGGAAATTAAACAAGCATCTAATTCAACGACCAAATCCACTACAGAAGCTCAAGAAGACAACACTAAAGACTATAGTTTTGGCATCATGCATGCATGGTCGCTATTATCGCCTAGGCAGTGCTAGAAGATAAATATATTTTGATTTGAACTTAATCTTCTCCTGTAGTTCCTAGATCAAAAATATTATGGGTACTGGAAGTAAGCGGGAGTGATGATTGCTGTAGTTTTATTAACAATAAAAGGTACGGCCAAAGGCAATAGTATAGAGGCACGACCCTATTTTATTGAAAGCAATCATCAATTTTTCGCTGAATTTTGTTTTTCTTTGGATTTGACTGGCAAAAGTTCTTCTGACTCACCTACAAGCTAATTTGGCCTAAATAGCGGATTTGATCTGAAACGATTATTCACGCTGAAGGTAGGGGAATCTGAAGTTATGTAATCCATACTGTGTCAAAAGTACTACAAATGCCCTTTTAAATGACCTTCTGAACTGCATGAGGATAATAAGGGGAAAAAATGTCCTACAGGGCCTTTACCGTGACCAATTTCTAAAGCATACCCCAAAGCATTTGTGACATATTCCTTAGACAAATTAACACTAGAAAATAAATCTTTCCTTAGAGCTAAATTGGCAGCGATCGCTGCTGAGAGAGTACAACCAGTACCATGAGTATGATGAGTCTTCACTGTAGTAGTTTTCAAAATTTCCGAGCGTTCGCCATCAAACCAAACATCTACTCCTCGTAAATCATTATTCATCGCTCCACCTTTGAGTAAAACTACTTTGGCTCCCAGTGCGTGGATTTTTTCGGCTGCCTTTTGCATATCATCTAGGTTGTTAATTTCTAAACCTGTAAAAATTTCTGCCTCATAAACATTAGGAGTAACAATAGTAGCTTTTGGCAGCAAAACATGCTTGAGAGCCGCCATAGCCAAATCATCAATCAACGGAACGCCAGTACGAGATACCATCACTGGATCTACCACTAAATGTTTTAAACCTAAAGCTTCAACCTCTTGAGCGACTGCCAAAATAATATCTTGGTTGAGTAACATTCCTGTTTTAGTGGCTTGGACACCTATATCTTGAACAACTGTTTCAATTTGTGCTTTTACCGCCTCTGGCAACAAAGCATCAACCCGACTTACTCCCAAAGTATTTTGAGCAGTGACACAAGTCAAAGCGCTGGTACCATGTACACAGTGAAAAGCAAAAGTGCGCAAGTCTGCCTGAATACCTGCCCCACCACCACTATCAGAGCCAGCTATAGTCAAAGCAACAGGAATATTTGATGCCATAAAATTAACCATAAAAATTTATAGAATTCATCAGGAGTTAGAGCTCAAGAAAATTCCCTTGCTTTAATCTGATTTATTTATGAGGTGGAGTCCTTCGCCTTTGCAGAAAATCAGGAATATCTAAACCAGGTGGTTTTTTCGGTTTTTCAATACTCCGAGTAGGAGTAGAAGTAGGATTTTGTACTTGCCGTCTTGGCTGCACCATTTCCTGGGTAGACTTAACTTGTGGGTCTCCACTAAAACCAGTAGCTATCACGGTAATTTTAACTTCTCCTTGCAGTTTCTCATCAATTACAGCTCCAAAAATAATATTGGCGTTAGGATCGACAACTTCATAGATAGTTTCAGCAGCAGTATTCACTTCATGTAATGTTAAGTCAGTGCCGCCAGTAATATTGAACACTACTCCTCTGGCTCCTTCAACAGAAGATTCCAGTAAAGGAGAAGAAATTGCCATATTAGCTGCTTCCCTTGCCCTAGACTTGCCAGATCCCATACCAATTCCCATCAGGGCGGAACCTGCATCTGCCATAATAGCTCTGACATCAGCAAAATCCACATTAACCAACCCAGGCACAGTAATTATATCTGAAATCCCCTGTATACCTTGACGTAATATGTCATCTGCAATCCTAAAAGCCTCTTGTACAGGGGTTTGTTCATTAATTACAGATAGCAAGCGATTATTGGGGATCACGATTAAAGTATCTACTCTGCCTTGTAAAGCGGCAATTCCTTCTTCGGCTTGAGTAGTTCGACGTCGCCCCTCAAACGTAAAGGGGCGCGTCACGATACCAACTGTAAGAGAGCCTGCTTCTTTAGCAATTTCAGCTATAACTGCTGCAGCTCCAGTACCAGTACCGCCTCCCATTCCAGCAGTAATAAATACTAGGTCTGGATGGTCTAAAGCATTGGCTATTTCATCCCGAGATTCTTCAGCTGCCTTTTGACCAATAGCCGGATTGCCTCCAGCTCCCAAGCCTCTTGTCAGTTTTTGTCCAAGCTGTAAACGTTTAGAAGCATTGGACAAGGTTAGAGCTTGTGCATCTGTGTTAACTGTCCAAAATTCTATACCAGAGACTTCACTAGCAATCATTCGGTTAACAGCATTGCCTCCTCCTCCTCCTACACCAATGACTTTGATTTTGGCCGCATTACTAGGCACGATATCATCACTCCTGGATTCTTGGCTTGCTATGCTCTTGGGGTCATAGTTTTGTTCTCCATAATATCCTGAGTTATTGCGAAAGGGATTAGAGAGGTTTTTTGGCAATGAAAAATCTCCTTGTCCTGGGGATG
>JAJEAQ010000098.1 GCA_022822685.1 Trichodesmium sp. jk18x7bins.61 | reverse complement strand
TAGGATTAACTTTAAAACCTAGTTTTTGTAGTAGTTCTAAACATTCCCATTGAGTATAAAATTGAAATAATTCTGAATTAATTTCAGGTTTTATATAAAGAGTATAAGCAAAAAAATCTAGTCGGCGTTGAGCAACTATTTTTGAATCCAACTGTCGCAAAGTTCCTGCTGCTGCATTGCGGGGATTTGCAAATAGAGTTTCTCCTGTTTTTTTTTCAGCATTAATACTTTCAAAGAAATTTATTGATAGAAAAGCCTCGCCTCGAACTTCTATGATTGACGGTACCTGATCAACCTTAAGTTTTAAGGGGATACTGTAAATTGTCTTGACATTTTGAGTAATATCTTCTCCTGCTATCCCATCCCCACGAGTAGCACCTCGAATTAATAAACCATTTTCATAAGTTAGGGCTAAAGCAGAACCATCAATTTTTAGTTCACAGACATAACCTACTCTTTCAGAAGCTGTTTCATCGGGATGGGGAACGACTGTTACTTGACGTTGCCAACGCTCTTGCCAACTTTTTAATTCTTCAATATTAAACGCATTTTCTAGACTATAAAGAGGAATATTATGTTTAATTGATACAAACTTAGTTGCTGGTTTTGCTCCCACTCTTTGGGTAGGGCTATCAGGAACAATTAACTGAGGATATTGGGTTTCTAACTCTTGTAATTCTCGATCGAGGCGATCGTAAACAGTATCTTCCATAATTGGATGATCAAGAACATAATAAGCATAGCTAGCTTCTTGTACTTTTTCCCTTAATTGTTGAGCACGCTCCTCAACTTCTGGTGTTAATTTTGTCACGTTTTTTATTCTCCTCTAACCAAACTTTCATCCATATTCCTAGTAATATTTAGTCTTTTGTATCATCCGAAATCCGCCCGATTAAATAGCACTTTTTCCCAATCCCTTTCACCCTCCTACCTTCGGCTTTACCCTCGTCATCAAATAAAAATTATCGCGTTCGCTAGGTTTAGTATTACTCCCAAAATCAAAATAAACTAGATAGTATTTAATCATTGATAACAGCGATCAGCTAGAAGTAATAATTCAAAAATTATTTATAAAAAACTAGACTTGTCGCTTTATAACTTAAAGAATCCTGAAAATCCCTGTTGTGTAAGGATTGTCGCCATTTATTTACCAAAGTACTGGGAATTATTGCTTTGTCTTGGTTTGAGCGATTTTTTCCATCTATTTAGCGACAACTCTACTAAATCAAATAGGGCAAACTAAAATAACATTTTAAATTAGTAACTGCAATGAATTAATATTTTTTTGAGTTTTCTGCTTAATTATACTTATAAATTCAAATCAAAAAAATCACTAAATTTCTTTTTGACAACTGCTGTTTCTACAACTAAATCTCCGTTATTACGACACTTATATTTAGCATCGAGTAATTTTGTACTGTCAATTTTTTCTTGATTTTTTGATTCATGTTCTATTTTAAATACATTTGCATAAAGATTGGCAATGATTTGTTTACCACCTTGAGTCAATTCTAAATAATTAATAGCGGCAGGGATATAAGGATAAACTCCATTCCAGTAAAATTTCGCATAGCTACGTCGGAGATCCCCAGCAGATTTATAACCCAAAACTTTGTTAGTGCCAACTTCTTCAAATTCATAGAATAAAGAACTAATTTTGAGTAAATAATTAGGGTCACTTAATTGACCGATTAAATCTGCAGCTCTTGATAATCCAGAAAAATTATTTCTGTCTTGATAAGTTTCTGCTTCTGGAACAGGAAAACGAGTTAGTTCAATATTACGTTTAATTTGCTCTGCATCAATTAGCCTATGGCCACCAAAGCGTTCATCTATAACTAATTTCCCCCGGTCAACATGATAAGGAGTTAGACTAGCCGAAGTAGCACCATCTGGCAAAGAAACCATACCATCATCTATTCCTGTGGCATATAAACCTAATAATTCTTGCTCTTCTCGGCAGACTCCTTTGACATAACCAATATCGTGACACAACAAGGAAATAATATAATGTAACCAATCCTCGGGAGATACTCCACCTTCACGAATGTGTTTACCCCGTAAAATTTCTTGCCCAACAAGAGTAACTAACATTGTGTGTTCAACATTATGATACAGAGCATCGCAGTTAGCGATATTTTCTAGAGCCATATTTCCTGCCCAGGCAATAATTTCTGGATAGTCTGGTTTAAAACCACCGTAAGTGCGATGGTAGCCTGCTTGTAGCTCTTTGACAAAAGCATCTATTAAGATTTCCGTTGCATTAAACATTACTTTTTTGCACTCCAGTATTAATTATTACTTTGATAGCTATAGATGGTTGACATCCTCTGCGGTAGACAATGCAAGCGCAAAGTCACCTTACCTTTACAAGCCCCATCCGTCTACACGATGGGGTCTCATTAACTAAATTCTTTGTTTAAGTTTGACTGTTATCTACCTAGTTTAAAATTAACAAAATTTTATAGCTTCGCCAAGAGTATTTTTGAAGTTGGAGCATAACTAATTTCAGTTTCAGGAAAGTAGAGGGTATCTATAAATAAAATATTAAGCCTTGATGTAGGGTGGGTTAGGTGGGAAGAACTCCACACTAATGATCGGATATTTCAAAACCCTGCCCTTATGGGCAGGGTTTTGATCCGCCGTCACCCACCAAAGATTGGCTATTTGATGTTGTTTTTAGATTTTTTTTACAGATATCTTCTATCATCCTTTGCTCAGAGGAGTCAAGAGTCAAAAGCGAGAAAAATCCTGACTCTTTCTGCTTTATGGGTTTAATTAGAAAGGCAGAAGGCCAAGTGAAAGCGCTAGCTTCATCGTGGGAAGGGCAGGACTTACGCACTACCGCTATATATAGCGTATGAATTGGTCTTTATTGCGAAGATTAACAGTATCCATAGTACTGTTGCGTAAGTCATGAATTTTTGGTACACTCTGACTTTATATCTACGATAAATTAGCAATTGTTTAGTAAGTTTAGGACAGTATTATGGTGAGTGCAGCAGTAGAAGTTATTTTTGACGGAACAATCCCATTTGGACTATTACCGGATGGAGATGACTCCAATGGAGGAGGTAATGGCACAGATACGGGGGGAGACGGAGGCTCTGGAGATTTATTCAATGAACTTCTAGGTACCGAAGCTGATGATAGTCTTAATGGTACAGCAGGAGCAGATAGTATTAGGGGATTAGCAGGCTTAGATTCCCTAGAAGGTAGAGGCGGAGGAGATATAATTCTTGGAGAAGAAGGTAATGACACACTTATCGGAGAGGCAGGAGATGATTCCCTTCTTGGTGGTTCAGAACAAGATTATCTTTTAGGTGGTGACGGCAGAGATACTTTGTGGGGCGGTAAGAGTAATGACCAGATGTTTGGCGATAATAATGCAGACACAATGTATGGTAATCAAGGTAATGACTGTCTTGTTGGTGGTGTAGATGATGATAGTATCTATGGAGGTAAAGAAGATGATTTCCTAGGTGGAGGTGAAGGTGATGATACTCTAGCAGGCGAGCGCGATTCTGACACTTTAACAGGAGAGGCTGGAGAAGATTTATTCGTTATTGGTCAAAACACAGGTGGTATCAACCCATCAGATGCAGACATTATCACAGATTATAACCCAGAAGAAGGTGATCAAATTGGATTAACTGATGGTTTAAATAGTGGTGACTTGGAGTTAATTGAAACAGTTGTAGGTGGAGACAATGGTGCTACAGGTATAGCTATCAGGATTGATGAATTAGGAGGTGAAGGAGATTATCTAGCAATAATTCTGAACGTTACAGAAGATGATCTTGATTTCACAGTTATTTAATACCAACTTTAATTTTGTTGAGCGTCTCATTCAGCACCGGAGCAAGATGCTCTCACTACCCAAAAATTTAATTTTGGGCGTTGCTGAATGAAGGTATGAATTGACAATTATCAATTGTCAATTATCAATTAAGAACCTTCCTACAAGGGTTTTAGATAAAATTTATGTAACTTATGAAGATTCTGATCAAATGCAAGGCTTTCTCAATCTCAATAAACCATCAGGTATGACTTCCCATGACTGTGTAGCAAGAGTACGACGGCTGCTACATCTCAAGCGTGTTGGGCATGGAGGAACTCTCGATCCTGCTGCTACTGGAGTCTTACCTATTGCAGTGGGAAAGGCAACTCGACTATTACAGTTTCTGCCCTCAGAAAAAGCTTATCGCGCTACCGTTAAGTTTGGCGTGATTACTACTACCGATGATTTAGAGGGAGAAGTTGTTAAATCTACAACAGCACCACAACTAACATTATCTGATCTTGAAGCAAGACTACCAAATTTCTTAGGTCAAATTGAGCAAGTGCCACCTAGTTACAGCGCAATACAAGTACAAGGAAAACGACTTTATGATTTAGCCCGTCAGGGCAAAATAATTGAAGTTCCCACTCGCATTGTAGAAGTGTTTAATTTAGAAATTCTTGACTGGCGTAGTGGAGATTTTCCAGAGCTAGATTTAGCGATCGCTTGTAGTACTGGAACTTATATCCGGGCGATCGCTCGCGATATAGGTGCGACTTTAAAGATTGGAGGTACTTTATCTGCCTTAACTCGAACAGAAAGTAGTGGATTTTTATTGAAAGATAGTCTGACTTTCTCAGAAATAGAAACTCAGCTACAGCAAAAAACATTTAGTCTGTTATCTCCAGAAACAGCATTAGAACATTTACAAGCGATCGCTCTGATTGCTGCAGATGCTAAAAAATGGTGTCAAGGTCAACGTTTACCTAAGCAGACAAGATGGAAAATAGAGGTAGAAAAAACTGATTATCCCATCCGAGTATACGATCAAGAAGGAACATTTCTAGGTATTGGGCAGTTCATCAAATCTGAGCAAAATTTATTATTAGCACCTCAAATTGTGATTAGTAATTAGCTAGATATCTGTCTGGTCTGGTGGCCGACAAGAGTCTGAGCTTTCAGGTCGCCTGTCGCGCGACCAGAATGGCCAGTTGCCTTTTTGCCCAACGCCAGAGGTATTGAAACACCCGGTATTTGATATAATTAAAGGTTTCTTTGCTAACTACTACAGAGGAGTAGTTAGCTAAACCACGGAGAAGGGGATTTAGTTTTTGGATTACTACGGAATTGTTCTCTTGTTTTGTTTTCTGTTAGAGTTTCCCCGATTTTTTTACAAA
>JAJEAQ010000296.1 GCA_022822685.1 Trichodesmium sp. jk18x7bins.61 | reverse complement strand
TTGTTGTGTTATTTGAAGTTTTTGAAGTGGTTGGGATGGTTATTTGTTCTGCGGTGAGGGTTTTGTTTCTATATCCTTAGGATGGAATAGCCTTAAAATCATTCACTTACCTTTTTGGTTACGGCCTGTCAGGGATGATTTGGCTGGCTTGGAATTACGCAGTTTAATCGGCAACGCGCGACTATGTTCACGTTTCCATCTCCTTCCCTCTTGCTCCATTCCACCTAATCCCTAGTGGGTGAGCCTACTTTTCGGCCAAAAAGGTAAGGCCTTACCTTTTTGGTCGGCGACAGGCTCAAACGGGACTTGCATTCGGAGTGTTTCATTGCTTACTCCAAGAGTAGTCGGACTCATAGAGTCTTTTCCGTGAGGGATCGGGGTGAAAATCCCTAGAGGACTTGGTGTCCCGTTTCAGACGACCAGTTCAGGTCGCGCTCAGCAAATCATCTTTCTGAGCCTTTGTCAAAGTCAAACTAGACTGAAAGTTTTCAGGCATTTATACTTAATCTATTTCTCCCATCAATCTTCCCTAACTCAGCGCCTCCTAACTCCTAATCTTTGATACTATATCTTGAAGTACCGAATCTAGATTTTATAGCTTCTGAAAGTATTGCAATTATTTCTACTCAAGTTCTTCTAACTGATCTAGTCGCAACCATATATTAGGAGTAGGTACTTGGCCAAATTTGACAAAAGCATAATCTCCCCTGGTATCAACAACTTCTCCCTTACTATCAAATATGTAGGCAGGAAACCTAGTATCACTAGCCTGAGCCTCTAAGCTATTTTCTAATTTTTCTCGTGTAACACGAACCAAACTACCTTTTTTAATTGTGTCTTCCATATAACTTCTATTCCTTTTGTTTCTACATTAGAGTCAAGTTTGACATTGGGGACAAAAATGACTTGAGCGCCCTGCTATTTTAATTCTTTCTAGAGATGTATGACAAATTCGACATGGTTCACCAGAACGATTATAAACCCAAGCTACACCCCCATAGTTGCCATTAACTCCTTTAACGTTGAGAAAGTTGCTGAAAGTTGTACCACCTGCTGCTATTGAGGTTTGCAATACTTTGATAATAGCTAGATGTAGTTTTTCTATATGGGTTTGAGTCAAATCTTTGCATAGAGTTGTGGGTTTAATACCACTGAGGAAAAGAGCTTCATCAGCATAGATATTGCCTAACCCGGCAATAGTTGTCTGGTCTAAAAGAGCTGTTTTAATTGCTCTATGCCTTTTATACAGGTGTTTGCTAAGGTAATCTAGGGAGAATTCTGGAGAAAATGGTTCAGGGCCAATTTGTTGGAGACCGGTAATGATCTTGGATATTTCTATTGTTGGTGGTACTATCCACATCTGGCCAAAAGTCCTTTGATCTACAAATCTTAACTCATGGGTAGGATGGCGATCGCAAAGCTGCTCCTTTGTGAGAGTATTCCTCTGCGCAGGTTGATTGCTAAAAAATAATCTGACTCGTGTATGCTTATGTAGAGTTTCTTCAGGTTTTATCCACAGTAGTTGGCCTGTCATGCGCAAATGTACTCCTAACCAACCATCCTGATTTTGTTGAGCCTCGGTCAGTTTTGGCCTTTCTTGGCCCCATTTATACAGTTGAGCGAGTAAATATTTACCTCGTCGATGCCATTTAGCGATCGCTGTTCCCTGCAATCCAGTCAAAAAATCAGCTACAAATATTGGGTGGGCAACTGTACGTTCTAGCAAAACTTCACCACCCAATATTTGCTGATCAAGAGTCAGTTGATTTAAACCTTGTTTTACGATTTCGACTTCCGGTAACTCTGGCACAGTAATAACAGTATCTTTCTAGCGATAATGCCGGGATTAGCCTTCACTGACATCTATTTCAGTACAAAACTAATCCCATAAACAGCTCTAACAGCTAGTCATTTAGTTTTAGGTGCTTATACCTCTACTACTTCATCCATACTGAAGTTGTTGGTGTTCACACCAGTGACACTACCACTAAAACCGTTGTAGTTGACTTTTTCAAAACGAACTATTACTGGATACTTGATACCACTTTTGTCTACAGACGCAACTGTACCAACTTCGTTATACCAGTAGGATTCTTTGCGCAAAATCCGAACTTTAGAACCACGCTGAACCATGAAATTTTTACCTGAAAATATAGTCAAACTTTCTTCTCATCCTATCTCTATTTGGTTTCTGGATTTTTTTAAGTTTTGTTGCAACTAATTCATCCATCTCTAACTATTCTGTTTGCTCTTCTCTTTGACCATCACGAAATACTCCAGGAAATCGTTTTCCTTCTGCATCTATAATAATCCCTACACCATGAGGTATTCCTCCTCGTAGCTCTCCTTCATAACGAATTCCATTAGGATATGTACAGTTCCCTTTGCCATCTAGGGCTGCGTTATAAAAATCCCCTTGACAGCGTATTCCATCAGCACGAGTAAATACTCCCAAGCCAAAAGGAACTCCAGCAAAGAATTCTCCCTCATAACGATCACCATTAGCATAAATAAACTGTCCTTCACCAGTTGGCTGACTGCCAATCACACTACTGGAGAAATTCTCCTCTAGATTAAAATCTCCGACAAAGCGATCGCCATTAGCAAAAACAATTGTCCCCGACCTAATTTGGCCACTTTGAAATACTCCTGTGACTCTTGTATCATTGGAAAAGATAAAAGTTCCTTGCCCATTAGGAAGACCATCCCGAAATTGTCCTTCGTAGCGATCGCGATTAGCGTAGACATATACACCACTTCCTTCTGGTCTTCCATTGACAAAATCCCCTGCATAATTATCTCCATTAGGATAATGACACTTAACTCTGCCAGTAGGAGGGTTGCCTTCACAAAAAGGGGCTTCCGTTTCTTCCTGTGCCATCGAGTTCTGAGGATGCCACATTAGTATTATGTAGCCTAGGAAATAACTTGTTAATATTGCTCTTCCTAGTCGTTTTATTGATAGCAACATGGCTAATACCAAGCTTGTTTATTTACAAAAAAATTTTTGTTATTTCTGACTTAATTATATACTAGGCTCCCCAAAGCATAGTGAGCAGAGTCCCCTGGGTACAAGTTCATTTTTGAGCAGAAGTTGTTTTTCTCGCGCGACCTGTTGAGCAGGTCGCC